>JAFZNL010000275.1 GCA_017550925.1 Lachnospiraceae bacterium
GTGGAACTGATCTCCACCAGGGAAAACGGCGCAGATTATCGTTCCAGGATCCTGTATAACGATAAAGATGCATGGCTGATGTTCAGTTATGATAAAGAAACGGACAGCTTTACCATTACCGGGATCCGCCAGGTGCCCGAGGAGGGAATGATCACGGATACCCTCAACTATATGGTCAACACCAAAACCAATATCATGCCTACAGGAGGAGATACCATTGTACCGATCTATGATTCGGATTCCAAGGATTTCCTGATCGGCTCCCTCCGACTGGATAGTGATACTTCCAGTGAAAAAGGGGAAGAGATCACATTCTCAAACAAGACTGTCATCAAAAGGGAGCAGCTTAAGAACGGATATTATCTGACCAATGCGCTGATCGAAGACCAGCGATGCGACAGTTACTATTCTGAAACCGTAGGCTTTACCGTAAGTGGTGGTCAGGTAACGGATGCGAAAACAGATGCCTCTTTTGTAGAGTACGGGTATTGATACAGCGGAGCACTGTGGGGCACAATGCAGGCAACAACATATCAATATAGTCAGTTTTTCTAAGGCAATAGACGAGTCAAATAATAGCATTTTTGCTATTGTTTGGCTCGTTTTGACTGTATAAAATAGGTTGATTTCGTCGGGAATTATGATAGAATTGGTTCATGGTTATGGTTTGATTTATTATGATCGTTGTTAACTTTTGAAAAATGGTCAGTGAAAAGATCAGGAGGATAGCAAAAGTGATTCAGTATGTAGATACTATTACACCGGAAGAATATCTGGAACTGCGAAGAAAAGTCGGATGGATGGAGTTCCCGGTTGAAGAAGCAAGAAACTGTGTGGAAAATGCATATATGGTGCTTTGCGTCAGAGATGATGAAAAGGCGATCGGCGTTGTACGGCTTTTGTGGGATGGAGGATATGTCGCATTTTTGTCTGATGTTATTGTCGATCCCGCTTATCAGTTGCAGGGAATCGGAAGAACGCTGGTGGAAGCTGTGATCAAAAGGATTAAGGATGATATGAAGCCGGGCTATAAAGTGAAACTGAATCTGAATTCTGCAAAAGGGAAAGAGCCGTTCTATGAAAAGTTCGGATTTAAAGAGCGCCCCAATGAAGAAGCAGGTGCCGGAATGGATCAGTGGCTGACAATAGATTGAAAAAACCTCTTGACAAATTTGGTTTATTGCAATAAACTAAGACAGAACCAAGGTTTATCCGGATAAACCAAGTAACTGATTACATGTAGGAGAAAGATCATGGCGGATTTGGAATTAGGTGCCGTACAGGAACGCTTTGCGGATATTGTTTGGGAAAACGAACCCATCAGTTCCGGCGATCTTGTCAAAGTATGTGAAAAGCAGTTAGGCTGGAAAAAGCCCACAACTTATACCGTGCTTCGGAAATTATGTGAAAAGGGTCTTCTGCAAAATGAGAACGGTGTTGTAACATCTCTGATCGCTAAGGAAGATTTCTATTCCGACAGAAGCCGGCAGATCGTAGATGAGTCCTTTTCGGGATCTCTTCCGGCGTTTGTAGCAGCCTTCGTTTCCAAGAAAAGCCTGACGAAGCAGGAAGCAGATGAGATTCAAAATCTGATCGATGCCTTCAGAAAAGGCGTGGAGGAGTAGTATGAGCCAGTTGTTTTTAAGAATTCTGAATCTAAGCCTCTATGCAGCGCTTCTGATCCCGGCAGTCATGCTGCTCCGTGTCCTTTTTCATAAGGCACCGAAATGGGTCAGCTGTCTGTTCTGGGCATTGGTGGCGGTAAGGCTCTTATGTCCTGTGACCATTGAGAGTCCTTTCAGCCTGCTGCCGGCGACTGAAAAGTTGCCTACGGCTAACTATACGATGGCAGAAAGTTCAGCGCGGGAAGAAACGGCGGAAAGCAAAGTGCTAACCGCAGCGCAGACTGCGGCGATAATGTCGGAGACGGAAAGCGCAGATGGGCAAAGTGAAGATGCCATAGCAAAGCAGGGCAGCGGCAGTTATGATGAAGCATCCATTGCAGATACAGAGGCGGTTACTGATGCAAACCCTGTTGCAGAAAGTATTTCAGGGCGTGGCAGCAGAGCTGGAAAGGCGGATCTTGTAGGAATCCTTGCGATCATCTGGTTGATTGGCTTTTGCGTTATGATGGGACAGGCGCTGTTTAGTTTCCTGCGCCTGAAGCATACGGTGGCAGCCTCTGTTCAGGAAAGAAGAAATCTCCGTGTATGCGATGAGATCCGATATCCCTTTATCCTGGGGATCATCCGTCCCATCATCTACCTGCCCGGTTTTCTGGAAGGCGGCATGAGGCGTTTTGTACTGGCCCACGAAAGAGCACATTTAAATCGTCATGACCATTGGTGGAAACCACTTGGCTTCTTTCTCCTTGCACTTCACTGGTTTAATCCGCTCTGTTGGATCGCATATATCCTGTTTTGCAGAGATCTGGAGATGGCCTGTGATGAGAGAGTCATTAGAGGTATGGACAGGGATAGCAAGGCGGATTATTCACAGACCCTGCTTTTGCTCAGCAGTCCGGCAAGCCAGATCACAGCCTGTCCTGTTGCATTTGGAGAGATAGGAGTGAAGGAAAGAGTGAAAGGAATTATTAATTATAAAAAACCCGCAGTTTGGATCGTGTTACTTGCCATCGTCGGCTGTATTGCCGTGGCAGTATGTTTTTTGACAAGCCCGTTAAAGACAGAGACGGCAGTTGCCTCACAGGATGAAGTTGCACAGGATGAGATCAAACAGGATCAGGCTATATCGGAGCAAACAGAAGAGCAGCCGACAGAACTTGTCCTCGCGGACGGAAAGAACGGTGATGACGCCGTGCTGGGAGTACAGCTCCCTGATGATGCAAGCGTTGAGGCGCAGGTAGATATGTCTCAGGCGCAGGAGCCCCAGGCTGATTCAGAGGCGCTGCTGACCACTGAGGCTGTGACGCAGGCCGGAGATGTTGTCTACAAAGCGGATATCGACGGAAACGGACAGGAAGACTATATCTATATGCACCAGTTGCCGGATGAAGAAATGACCGATGAACATGCCGTCGACTGGACGCTGGTAGTGAACGGAAAACAGGTTAGCCAGGGCTCTCATGCGCTGTACTGCGATTTTGATACCCTGAGCGTGGATCTGGACCGTGACAACCAGGATGAGATCGTAGTCAGGATCATGCCCCACGTCAATTCCATGCCGTTGGAAGAGTTTACGGTTTTGAAGCAGTCGGGAGATGACTGGGTGAAACTGCAGAACACAACGGAGTTCGGACAAAAGGACAATAACGGAGATCTGTCCAATGCCTTTCCCGTCAGCGTGACGGTTGGCGAAAAACCTGCGACCCTGGATATTCAGGTGGCAGGAGAAGAAAAGATCACCATAGATGTGAAAAAGCACTATGAAAATATGCGGGAAACGCAGGCGGCAACCAATCTTCATGATATGGCAGATGGCCTTTTAAGCGGAAAATATGCAGCCGGTGATGCGTTCGGTACCACAGCCGACTGGGGCATCTGGGAGATCGAATCGGCCTCCATCGAAGGGATTCCCTGTATCCGCGCTACTCAGGGTATTGAGAGTATCGAAGGCGGCAAAATGGACATCCTCGGAACCATGGATATCTACTTTAATTACGGACAGGACGGCAAGATCGATATCCTGAAAACAGAGTTCCACCAGACCGAAGACTGAATGGTTCTTGTTGGAGTGGGAGTTAAATGGGAAAAAGTGTAGTACCGGATGAAAAAGTGAAAGAACTGTTTTGCTATGAAGTAAACAGTAATGAGCACTATACCAAGGGGATCGGTGTTACCGAATCCGGGATATACTATATTGTTGAAAGCCGCGAATACAATATCGGCTCGGCCTATTCCCATTCGAATACGTACTATCCCATAGAGCCGGAGGAAGTAAGCTATTATCAGAAGATTGCCGAGGGGCGGAAAAAGGCAGAAGAATATAGGGATTTAGAGGAAGAACGCATACAATAGAATGAAAAGATCAAGGCGGAGCATTAGCTCCGCCTTTTTATA
>JAFZNL010000026.1 GCA_017550925.1 Lachnospiraceae bacterium
CATTCCTGTGCCGGAGTGCCCTTTTGAGATTGAGAACAAATTTTGAACGCCGTACATATTTCGTTTACAGTTTGTTCATATTTGACTCTGATATACTTATAGCACACTCTTTTTTTGATTGCAATACTTTTTTTGTGAAGGTTTTGTGTTCGGAAATCCGATACGGCTTATACGATCAAAAACGCCGCCGCAAGGATCACATAGATCGCCACAAGCTGCGCGCCTTCGAGCCAGTTGGACTGACCGTCTTCCACCACGCGGTTTGCGATGATCACAGAGAATACCATGGCCACCAGTTCAAAGGGTGTGAACATCAGGCTCATGGGTTTCCAGATATAACTGATAAATAAAAGAACGGGTGCCACAAACAGAATGATCTGCAGACTGGAGCCCACGCTAACTTCCACAGATACATTCAGTTTGTTTTTCATTGCCATCAGAACAGCAGTGCTGTGCTCTGCCGCATTTCCGATAATGGGGATCAGAACGATGCCCACAAAGCCTGCGCTCAGGCCCACTGCAGCCGTCATGGCTTCCACGGAACCGGTGAACAGTTCCGATTCGATGCCGATAAAGATGGTTACGATCACCAGGATGATCAGGGATTTTTTCAGAGACCAGTCAGGCTTCTCCTCTTCTTCATCCACATGTTCAAAGTAATCTTTGTGGGTCACAAAGGAAAAGACCATCTGGGCGATATAAAGGGCAAACATGAAAAGTGCCACCACCAGGGATAACTCCGCCGTTTTGGCGGAGGTTTCAGGCAGGGTATGGACAAAGATCGCCGGCACGCACAGGCCGATGACTGCAAAAAGCAGCATACTGGAGTTCATTTCCACGGATTTGATATCGAATTTCTGCACCTTGAATTTCAGGCCGCCGCAGAGCATGGAAAGTCCAAGCACCAGCAGGATATTTCCGATGACAGCACCGGCGATGGAGGCCTTTACCACATCATAAAGGCCGGCTTTGATAGCAAAGATATTGATCAGAAGCTCTGTTGCATTCCCGAAGGTGGCATTTAAAAAGCCGCCGATCCTGCCGCCGAGATAGTGGGCAGCGCTTTCCGTTGCCTTGCCCATGATACCCGCCAGGGCAATGATGGACAGGGATGAAAAAAGAAACACCCACATGCCCCCAAGCCCGGCGAAATGCGCCACGATACTGACCGGTATAAACACCAGTAATGCATATAATACTTTCATAAATCTAATCCGCCTTTTTCTGTATGATACTTCCTGAATAATTTTTTAAGAAAATTGCCTTCTGATCCGAAACCATTTGCTTTGTCAGCAAAACAGCCCTCTCGGTTGCATTTGATCAATTATTTACCAATCCGATCCCCAGTCTGTCCCGCCGGAGTCCCAGCTATCGCTGCCACCCCAGTCACTGCCGGAATCCCAGCCGCTGTCATTGTCGCTCTCATAGGAACTTTCCTTCGGCTCATTATACCAGGTTGAATCTTCAAAAGATTTGCCGTCATGGTTATAGATCCTGTATTCATCATCATTATCATAAGTGATCACTTCTGAAATGTTATCACCCGAATCTGCCTGGTACCAGTCATCCGACGTATTATCATAATAGTACCAGGAACTGTCCTGATAATAGTAATCTGTATTGTTATATCTGTAATAACCGTGGGACGGTGTATCCGATCCGGCGTTGAAGATGATAAGGATCACCACACCGATGATGAAGGGTATGATCGTAAAAGCCGCAATCATCAGCATGATCTTCTTCATCATCCTTTGTTGGCGATCACCGCTGAAGGCATGTCCGCCGCTGCTACCGCCGGAGTACGATCTGCTGCCGCTGCTACCACTTTGCCTCGATGCGTTCAGTGATTTCTGATTTGCGATCTCGGATTTGAGTCTCTGATACAGTTCATTGACGGCATAACCCTCGTCACCGCCCTTGTAACGCACAGCGCGGCTGCCGTCGGCTTTGTTTTTATAAACCACAAAATCCCCGTTTTCATCTTGGTAGATACCAAAAGCCTTCGGCTCTGTGATATTCTTGCCAATAAAAAACCGGGTCACATTTTCCGGCGGCAGATGGTGCGCCACATACCACTCTTGCAGTTCTTCAATGGTCTTTGGCTGCGCATCAGCCATGCGGTTAACGCCGGAAAGGGGTGCGCCGCAACTGGGGCACGTCCCTTCTGTCTCTTCGATCATATTTCCGCAATAATCACATTTGATCTTCATGTTTCCACCTGCTTAGAATATATTTCTCTTCTCGCTTTTTTGCCTAGTTCAGGAACCGACAGTTCTCCGTCTTCACCTTATCTGCCTCGTTGCAAAGATCCGTATAGTTATTATCACGGAAGGTACATCTAGTCATCTCGATTTCGCCACTGTCATAAGAATAGACAAAACTGCCGTTGCTATACTGCTCAGTTGCTACGTAGTTGTTGTAGAACTCGCAGCCGTCAAAACGGATACCATAACTCTGGGTAGCGCAGATCATATTCATATCCATATTGTCATGCATCCGGCAATTGGTAAATTCTGCGGTGCTGCAATTGATCAGGTCAACGATGCCGTAGGTACAGTCATAGATCTCCGTATCCGTACAGGTCAGGCTGTAAGCCGAATTGCATTCGAGACCATAAGTACCGCTGCCGTAAAGTTCACAGCCCTTCACTGAGAAGGAATCACAGTTGTTGATATAGATCACGCTGCCGCCGCAGGTTCCCGGCTCCACATGATGACCTAAAGTGATACCGTCAATGGAGCAGTGATGCGAATCATAAAAACCCAGCACCGGATAAGCAGGATCGCTGATACTGATCTCCACCTGCGCGTTTTCTTCAGCCTCTAAGCGAAGGTTGGTAACCTCTCGGATCTGTACTTCCTCGATGGCACCGCCTTCCTGTTCATGGTCTTTCGACAGATATACTTTCTCGCTGCCGGCTTTAGGGGATGCCGCTGACAGGTCATAATCGCCTGCCTTTAAGATGATCTTGGTGTTATCCGCAATGGCATTGAGAAGTTCCTCGGCGTTTGATACCGTCACCGTGTTCTCATAGCGCAGGTCATCCGCATGTTCAAGCTCCTCGGAACCGTCACGCAGATACCTGTAGACCGTAATATAAGTATAGGTACCTTCATCATCGTAATCATAGGTGCTGGTGATACACTGTTCGAGGGTGTTTTCATCGATCAGGGTGTAAAAATATTCTTTTTCACTTCTCGGGCTTTTCACCTTTGCAAACCAGCTTTGGTTCTCGCAGCCTTTATACAGGCCGCCCTTTTCGATACCGAGGGGAAGGTGATTGTACTCTTCATAGGATTCGTAGATCATGGCCACATAATCGGCAAAGTAGGACTGACCGTCTTCATAGATGGACAGTTTTACCTCAGCCGGTTCGTCAGCCGCCAGGGTCACATACATATTATCTTCGGTTGCTTTGGACAGATCGGGATCCTTTTCATCCTCCGGACCGTAGTTATAGTACCACTCTTTCACCATAACCCAGTCACCGGCAAGAAGTTTTTCCGCCTCATCTTCCGATGCTTTTTTCACATCGCCCGTGGGTTTCTCTGCGCTGTCCTGATCGCCGGATGCATCCTGCCCGTCCTCATCCTTCGTATCATCCCCGGATGCGTCGGTACCCGCATTATCGTCTTCCTGCGCAGCATCCTGTCCGCTGCCCTCATCCGTATTTGCATCCGTCTGCGCTGTCTCCGTTCCCGGATCGCCACTGCCCTGCGTGCCGCCGGAGGTACAGCCTGCCAGCATCACGGACATACAGGTGATTGCTAAAAATGCCATACATTTTTTAATCTTCATGCTTTGATCCTCCTGTCTCATTCCCGTATTCTATAACGGATTTATCGCTACGAATTTTATCAGTCATTTATCGGCTTCGTATTTTTTCATACTGAATTTATCATTGCGGTTTTTTAATCGCTTATCGTTTTCATACTTTTCGTGCCGGTTTTATCACTACCAGTTGATCTCGTATTTTCCCTGTTTCAGTCTTTCCTCAAATTCTTCCCTGGGAAGGGGTTTATCAAAATAGAAGCCCTGGGCGATCTCACAATTGTTTTCCAGCAGGCACTTGATCTGGCTTTCCGTCTCAACGCCTTCGGCAATACAATCAAGTCCGATGGCCTGTGCCATGGAAACCACATGCTTAAACATGATGCTGGTGATGCTGCTTTCCGCCTCTTCGTCCTTTGGCAGGATACTCCGGTCAATCTTGATCACATCCCAGGAGATCTCGCGGATCAGGTTCAGGGAAGAATATCCGATACCGAAATCATCCACGCTGGTACGGATCCCTGCCTGCTGCAGTCCCTGGGCAACTCTTCTCAGATCCTTGAACCGCACGTCCGTTGTTGTTTCCGTCAGTTCAACTTCGATATATTCATGGGGCACCTGGTTACGGTCGATGATCTGCAGGATATGATCCAAAAGCTCTGTATCCAGCAGGTGCTTTCTGGACAGATTGAACGACGCCCGTACACCACTTTCATGGGTATCCAGCCATGCACGGATATCTTTGCAGACCTGGTCGAGCACATAAAAATCCAGATCACAGATCTCAGTGGTCTGTTCAATGATGGGGATAAACTCCATGGGCGGGATCACTTTTCCGTCCCGGATCCAGCGGCAGAGCGCTTCCGCACCCACAATCTCACCGGTCCTGATATTGACCTTCGGCTGATAATATACCGCAAATTCGCCATTACCCAGGGCTTTCGGGAACATTCGCCTGATCCGCATCATGTCATCCCGCTGTTTTCTCAGCTCTGCATCATAAAAGATCACATAACCGGTTTCCGCCCGCTTTGCCACAGCCTCTGCGGAAGAAACCCTGTCCATAACCTCGCGGATATTGGTATCTCCGAAATCCTCGGGAATTTCATATACACCGACTGATGCGGAAATATAGATGCGCCTGCGGTGTTCTTTGTCATAAACCACAGGAACGCCGCGCAGGATCTCTAAGATACTGCCCAGCAGGTCTTTTTTGAAAACCGCTGCAAAATTGTCACCGCCGATCCTGCATGCGATCCCATCATCTTCGATCACGGTCTCCACCAGATGGAAGTACCGACGCATCGCCACATCAGCAAAATCTCTTCCGATGTCCTGATTGACAACAGAGAACTGTTTTAAGTTAAAACGGATGGCCGTATATTCCGAGATCTCTCCCGCATCCTGCGCTTTTTCCAGATAATGCATAAAGGCGCGGAAATTGGGATATCCCATTTCATCTTTAAATCCCACCTCCACAATGGCTTTGCTCAGTCTGTTCCGGCTGATAAAGGCCATCAGGGAACGCAGCATGATATCGACTTTTTGCAGTTCCTCATTGTCGAGATAATCATCGTTTGCCATATACAGCGTGCCTTTGACGATGGCACCGCTCAGGCTTTCAACGCGCTTGCTCAAAACAACCTTTTCTCCGCGGCCGTTATCATAGTCCACCAGGACATCACCGTCTCCCAGCTTTTCACGGCCGGCAGATCTGTAAAACTCCGTTACGCCCTTGGCGATATGGAACAATTCGCAGATCTCGGAAAGGGTCTTTACCAGATCCTCCCTGGAGAAGTCTTTGACCACCACCATATTGTCGACCATTTTTTCAAATAAAACGTAATACTGTTCTCTTTTTGCGTCATCCATAGTAAACTCTCCAAATCATATCATAGTTGTTGCTAAACCTTATTCCTGAACCTGTTATTCCCCTCTTGCTATATTTTATTGTTGCCCCTCTTGCCCGATTGGTTGTTGTATTGGTTGTTGTATTGGTTGTTGTATCGGCTGCTGTATCGGCTGCTGTATCGGCTGCTGTATCGGCTGCTGCATCGGCTGTTGCATCGGCTGTTGTATTGACTGCTGTATTGGCTGTTGTATTGACTGCTGTATTGGCTGTTGTATTGGCTGCTGTATTGGTTGCTGTATTGGCTGTTGTATCGGTTGCTGTATTGGCTGTTGTATCGATTGTTGCATCGGCTGTTGCATCGGCTGCTGTATTGGCTGCTGTATCGGCTGTGCCTGCGGGTTCTTCTTTGCCTGCTTTGAGGATTTCGCACCCGATGTATGCATCGGATCGATCTTGTAAGCAGCAAGCCGCATAAACAAATACGAGATCAGCAGGATCAGGATCACGGAAAGGACGATCCACAAAACTCCGGCTGCCAAAATCTCCGTTCCCCGGATCCCTTCATCCGCTATCTCCTCTACCACCACAGATTCACCGGCAAGAACATGGGAATAATACTCTATAAACGTCATGATCGGATTCGGCAACAGCGTCACAAGGCCGATGGTGATCAGCAGTTCTCCAATGGCGTTTTTATAACCCGCCGCTGTCGCATCATAGATTGCTGCAAAAGTAAGCGGTGCAAAGGAAAGTCCGTAGAGTACGAACAACAGCACATATGTCAAAATAATGGCCGTCACACTTTTCCGGCATACCGCAGATGCAAACAGGGAAACGGAACCTTCCAGAATACAGAGCAATACCACCATAAGAAGGTAAAACAAAAGTGCCAGCCAGCTGATGCCGCCGATGGTAAAGCCCACTGCCATGATGGGTATGGATGCGATCACATACATCATGATCCGCGAAATGGCGCTCATCATTTTTCCCGTCACAATCTGTATGGGTTTGATCTGCGTCGTCAGCATGATATCAAAAGTCTGCCGTTCCTTTTCTCCGGTGATGGACGGCGCGCAGGCGATGGGAACGATCAATGCCACGATGCAAACCTCCGCAATGGAGACCACTGGAAACATGGATATAAACGATGATAACGACTGGGCATTCGAGGTAGCCGAATACCTGCTGGTGTAACCCAGGATCCTGAGTGCGAAGAGAAACACGATCATCAGTATCACTTCATACGCAAACAGCCCCCAGGAAAAACGCATGCTGCGGGATGTAATGGTAAGGTCTTTTTTTACGATTGGATTCCATTTAAATTTCATGAAACTTCACCTTTATACGCTCTCTTCACTGTTACCGGTCAGCTGCATAAACATCTGCTCTAAGTTATCCTGCTGCCTGTGATAACCGTCCAGCACAACGCCCTGCTGCAATAGTTCGATCAAAAACCGGTTCATTTTTTCATCATCGCCGGGATGCTTGATCTTGATCTGATGCTCCATCACGGATTCCACTTCAATATCGGCAATCTGCCGGATGATGGAGATCGCCCTTTCTCGATCCTTTGTGATCTCTAAGATCACGGAACTGTTCTCACTGCCGGTCTTTAAGATATCTTCGATCTTGCCCACTGCCACCAACTGCCCCTGATCCATGATACCGATGCTGGTACACATCTCCGATAACTCCGAAAGAATATGGGAACTGATGATAATGGTTTTTCCCATGCTCCGCAGATTCATCAAAAGTTCCTTCATCTCCACCCTTGCCCGGGGATCCAGGCCGGATGACGGTTCATCCAAAACCAGGAGCCTGGGATCATGCAAAAGTGCCCTTGCCACGCACAGACGCTGTTTCATGCCACGGGAAAGGGAATCTACGTATTCATCCCGTTTATCCGAAAGATTGACAAGCTCCAAAAGATCCGTCGTCAGGGCCGCCGCCTCTTTTGCGGAAATACTGTAAAGGGATGCATAAAACTCCATATATTCCGATACGCGGAAATTATCATACACACCAAAAAAATCCGGTACATAACCAATACAGCGTTTCACCTCATTTGGTTGCTTTTTCAGGCTCATTCCATCAATAACGATCTGCCCGCTGGTCTCTTTTAACAGTCCGCAGACAATGCGGATGGTCGTGGTCTTGCCTGCGCCGTTGGGTCCGACAAAACCAAAGAGATCTCCCTTCGGAATATGAAGGGACAGCCCTTTTACAGCCTGATGCGTCCCATAGTTTTTGTAAAGCCTGTCAATGTAAAGCAATGATTTGTCCTCAATTTATCTAATCTATTATCGCTTCGAATACAAAACCGTTAAGTTTTCTCTGAATTTATCAATCGCGTTATCGCTTCGAATACAAAACCGTTAAGTTCTCCTCGCGCTTAGCAGAAGTATCGACGACTTCGATATCGTCCTCGGTCACTGCGATCACGCCGTCGGTAAAACCTCTGTTTGTCAGATCCATATAACCCACACAAAGGGCACCCAGCATCCTCGCATTATCGTACTTTTTATTGTCATAATGGGTTGTCATATAGCTCCTGATCACGCCGTAATCATCGATCATGAAATCCTTTTCTTCCACATGATCCAGGTCCTTCGTATTGAAAGTCTCCCCATTTTTGATATCACGGAATAAAACGCCGAAACCGTTTTGGATCACCAGCGCGTAAGCAAGGTCATGCCCAGTCTCATTGGTCAGCGTACCCTTGACGTTTCCCATATTCAGCACGCTGCCTTCTCTGGTAAAGCGAAGGGAGCCTTTTTGCGTGTTTTTTGAAAGTGTTTCTATGAAAAATTCATCAAAACTGCTGCCCGGCACGATGTCGACGATCAGTTTCTCTCCGCCAACCCGGATCTTGGATCCGCTTTCTTTAAAGCTGTAACTCCTGTCCTGCCCGGGAGCGGCTGCATAAACAGATTCCTTCAGCGGCATGGACCAGTCTCTGTTTGCGGAATGATATCCTTCGATATGGCTCCTGACATTGTCACCGCCGTCTGCAGATGCCACATTGACAACGGAAACATGCAGACCGCTGACCCGGTTGCCTGCTCCTGCCAAAAAGATCAGCGTCACAAAAACCGCTGCCACAACCGGAATGCAAAACCAGATCTGCTCCCTGCGATTTGCTTTTTTCAATAACAGATAAAGGATCGGACCGATCAGCACCACATAAACCAGGACAAGCAGCCGAAGCCATCCGAAACTCAGGTTCACCTGGGGCTCGATATAGTTGAAACACTCTTGTATATCATAATAACTTGTAGACGAGTTGTAAGCGCTTGCACTATTGGAATAGGTGTACAGATTCATGTAGACAGTGTGCAGGAAATAGTTCCTCTCCTCACCGCCAAAACTGCTCTCCACCATCATTCTGCCGTCCACATCCGAGACTTCCAGGTGACTTAAGGAATAAGGCAGGATCATGATATCGCCATCCATATGCTGCCTGGTCATGTAGGCCCCGTCGCCGTTGGGATCGACATAGGATGAACCGTAATCAATATAGGCAAAGTCCATCTGCTCTGTCCCCGGCTCTATCACCTTTGCATCCAGCATTTTTTCATCAAACCCGGCAAGGGTTTCCGGCCTGAGTCCCGTTCCGATCAAAAGCTGACCGCCGTTTACGACCCAGCTCTCAATCATCCTTATCTGCTCATCGCTTAAAACAGAAGTATCAAAATCATCGATCACAAGTACCTTCAGATAGGCAAGATCCTCCTCGACAAAATCCCTGTCCAGGTCCCGCAGCGCGATGGCCTGAAGGTTGCTGCCAAGATAGATCTCATCGCCGCCGTTATCCATCCAGTACAGTTTGCCGGGATCATCCGCCAGCAGTCCTACTGTCAGCGCGTTTTCCAGGCTGTCCGGAAACACCTTGGCACACTGGAGTTTCGTTTCCTGCAGCATTTTATTTTTTTCATACAGCTGTACCACCACAGGATATCTGGTATCGGAAAACATTTTCAGATAGGACTCGGGTACTTTAAAACGCAGCTCCTTTGTACTGCCCGAGGGCAAAGCAGCTGACATCTCATAGGCAAAGCTGTTATCATAATCTTCCAGTTTCAGGCGCACATCCACGTTCACATCATTTCCGTGGTTTGTGATGGAGACATAGGTATCATAGCAGTCAGTGGCGATATTCATCTGGGATGATGCATCAACCTCGAACTGTTCAATCTTCATATCGTCATCAAGATCCAGGGAAAGAGGGTCAAAATCTTCCGCCTGAGTACGTGAAGGATTACACAAAATTACCGCCATGCAAATTGCCAGCAGGAGCATTATATGCACAAAAAAACCCACGCCTTGTTGTTTTCTTTTCAGCGTGTTACCCAATCCTTTATTTCTTTCATATAGAAACTGCATAGAAAATCCAACCTTTACAAACAGATCACTTACGTTGTAAGTAACCTTTAGTATACCATGTATCGGCTGATATTCCAAATATTTTTGTAAGAATGAAAATACCATTATTTTTTTCATGTAAGTGCTTTATATTCATAGTTTTTCGGGTATAGTCATATGTTGTATCCGTTGACACTCCGACCGCTATCGTTCAAAATAGAATCTGCGTATATTTACTTTTTATCTCAAGGAGGAGTCTTATGAAAAACAAGAGCATAAAAAAATTGCTTGCACTGTCCCTGTGCACAGCACTACTGCTTGCCGGCTGCGGAGGAAATGCCACGCAGGACGGCAGCAGCGGCGACGTAAACGAGCATGCCGAGGTCGCTACGGACAATGGCAGCGGTGAAGACGCAGCAGCCGAAGAAGAAGCCGAAAGCCTTCCGAAAGAGGATGCTCAGGAAGCCTTCACCAAGGCCGGGATCGAAACTGACATTCCGGACCTGTCTTCCGTTCTCGCATCCGCTGACGGACTGGGCGAGGACGCCATCGTCGGCGCCTGCGTAGGATCCAGCACCATGCACGACGGCAAGCTCATGGCCATCGCCGAGAAGCACTTTAATGCCATCACGCTGGAGAACGAATTGAAGCTTGATTGTATGCTGGGTTATAACAACGATGCGCCCGCACCTGACAGCATTCACGAAGAGGAATTAAACGGTGAGACCATCGAAGTTCCCACTCTGGATCATTCGAGAGCTGATGCGGTTCTTGACAAGATCTCAGAGTGGAATGCGACTCACGATGATCATCAGATCCGTGTCCGCGGTCACGTTCTGGTATGGCATTCCCAGGCGCCTGAGTGGTTTTTCCATGAAGGCTACGACAAGGCAAATGCCTATGTTTCCAAGGACGTGATGAACAAGCGCCTGGAATGGTATATCAAAACCATGCTCACCTATTATGCCGGAGAAGGCAGCAAGTACGAAGGTCTCTTCTACGGCTGGGATGTGGTAAATGAGGCTATCAGCGATTCCACCGGCACCTATCGTACCGATACAGAGCCCGGTGGCGACCAGCTTTCCGATTCCACCCATGGCAGCAAATCCAGCTGGTGGAAGGTATACGGCAGCAACGAATTCATCATCAACGCTTTCCGTTTTGCAAACCAGTATGCGCCTGCTGATCTGGAACTGTATTACAACGATTACAACGAGTGCGATTCCAATAAGGGTAATGGTATCGAACAACTGCTAAAGGCAGTGAAAGAAGCCGATGGCACCAGGATCGACGGCATGGGTATGCAGGGTCACTACACCGTAGGTGCTCCTTCCATGGACCAGATTGAGGCGGCTGTCCGCAGATACTCCGCCCTGGTGGGAAAAGTCATGCTGACAGAACTGGACATCAAGACCAGCCCCGCTTTTGACGGCTCCAAGGAAAAACTGCCGGAAGAGTTGCAGAAGGAAGCTGCTTATTACAGCAACATTTATGAACTGCTGAAAACTCTGGATAAAGAAGACGGAATTGATGTTTCCGGCCTGACTGTCTGGGGCGTCATCGACACCTATTCCTGGCTGCAGCAGCAGAGCAATGTAGGCGGCGGCGCCAGCGGCAATTCCACCCAGTATCCGCTGCTCTTCGACAGTGATTACAAAGCAAAACCTGCTTTCTACGCGCTTCTGGATCCGAGCACTGTAGACAGCAGCATCCTGGAGATCAAACGTCCTACCATCGAGATCAAAAAAGGCAGCATCACGGTGGACGGCAAAGCAGACGATGCCTGGAACGATGTAGAACCTGTGGCACTGGATATCCAGCTCGGTGCAAAGACCACCTGCGATGCAAAACTGCTTTGGGATGAGGAATATCTGTATGTGATCATGGATGTGAAAGACGGCGAACTAAATGATGACAGCGCCGATGATTATCAGCAGGATTCCATCGAAGTCTTCATCGACGAAAACCATGCGCTTGCCGGCTCCTACGAACCGGATGATAAACAGTACAGAGTCAGTTTCAACAACAAACAGAGCTTCAACGGTGAAAAATGCGTGGCAGAAAATATCACCTCAGAAGTGACCATTACGGATGAAGGTTATATCGTGGAAGCAGCCATGAAGTGGACCGATATCACTCCCGCTGCCGGTGACCAGATCGGCTTGGAGCTGCAGGTCAACGATGCAACCAATGGTGGATCCAGAAGAGGTACTTCCAGCTGGGCTGATGACAGCGGTACTTGCTACATGAACCCGAGCATGCTGGGACATGCGACGTTGGTGGAATAAATGATGATTACAGTATCATAAGTGAAACAGCCACTGCATGCTCGCATGCGAGTGGCTGTTTTACTTCATGATGCGCGACTACATGAGCAAAAAAGCGGGGCGAAAGCCCCGCGATTTGCGAATGGAGTCAGGATTGCGAGAGTGCGAAGCACGGAGCAATCCGTGCAATCATCACTTCATCACTACGAACTCTTCTATCTCTGCAATACATCTTTCTTTGAAGAATCCGTCCATCCAGTCGTCCCTGGGTTTCTCACGCTCCGCCACAAAGTAAAGGGCATGTCTTCCGGTGACAGCCTGTACTTTTCCGGTGTATACACCGTCTCCTAAATCCACAGCGACGCTGCCGATGCACTTGCCGCCCTTTTCCTCATCCGGCGCATCGATCCATACCCTGTATGTTCCTCTGCAACCCGTGCCATGGACTTTCATGGCAAGTTTCATGGTCTTGGTAGTATCGTCTTTTCCGAAATCAAAATACTTATAACCGATCATACAACCGTCTTTTACATTCGTAACGACTCTGGTGAAGGCGTCTTTTTCTGTAGTAAAGCAGTGATCCGTCAGGACGCAGGCGATCTCTGCCTTCACCGGATAATAGGGATTAAGGCTGTCCTCAAATCCAAGGGAGGTCATCTCCACAGGAGGGATGGTTCCGTCCGGCAGGATGGTCACTTTTTCCACACAGGCACGGCGGGAAGTGATGCCGTGGTTGCTCAGGCGATGATAGAATACATACCACTGATCTTTCACTTTTACAAGGGAACCGTGGTTATTGCCCTGAGGCTCGTAGTCCACGCCGTTATCGATGATATAACCACGATACTCGAAAGGTCCTGTGGGTGATGTGGATGTCGCATAGGCAAGGCGGGTGCCTTTTCTCGGAGAATAGATCAGATAATACAGGTCTCCGATCTTTCTCGGAGAACTTGCTTCATAAAAACGCTTCTCCACTGGCACTTCCTGTCTGTCATCAATGACAGGCGTCTTTAAGGAGCCGGGAATCACTTTATACATGGTCTCGGGATCCAGCTCGTTCATGTTGGAATGCTCGAAGCCATAGTAGGCGTATACACGTCCGTCGTCATCCACCAGAACGCCAATATCATTGAAGATACCATCATCACCGGCGTCTTCCGGTGCATACACATACTCAGAGAGGAACTTGAAAGGTCCCTCCGGCGTATCACTGACGCTGACGCAGCCTTTGGATCCGAGTATGTAGGTATAGAGATAATATTTTCCGTCTTTCTCGATCACGTCCGGCGCATAGATTTCCTGGTCGGTATGGGTCACGCTGGACTCATGGTCGGAGTCCGGTCTGGAATGATAGCTGTGGCCGTGGCATTCCCAGTGGTTTAAGTCATCCACAGATGCACTCCAGACTTTTAATTTATAGTCACAAAAATTCACGCCACCCGGGGTGTCGTGGGAACCATACAGATAAACTCTGTCTCCAAATTGTCTCGGTTCTCCGTCAGGGATGTACTCCCACAAAGGTAAAATTGGATTCGGCATGTAGGTTTCCTCCTTTTATTGAATTATCATGTTTCATTTACTGAATTCTCAGTTATTCCAACATCCTTTTCTACTGTATCTTCATCAGATTCATCATTGCCTGCAGTATCCGTATCTGCAGCTTTTTCGTCTGCGGTATCCATATCAGCTTTCGTCTCTTCCTCTGCCGGTCCGTTACCAGCTGCATCCCGGAACATGGCCCAGGCAGCGTCTTTCTCTGATTCTTTAACGCCTTCATCGGCAGGTTTTTCCCCGAACAGTTTTGCCTCTAATTTATCAAACTCTTTTACAAAAAAAGCGCTGTTGTAATAGAGCATGACTGTCTGGGCGCCAAGGCAGATGAGCCAGCCCCATTTGAAGTACCAGATGCTGATGATAAAGGGCAGGATAAAGCAGATGATAGCCAGAAAGACTCTGGGGAATCTGGCAGCCGCTAATCCCAGGGCGGTCTTGACCGCTTCCCCGGTACTGATCTCATATCTTGCGATAATAGGGAACAGGCAGAACACGACCATCATAAAGATCATGGATACCACAAACAGGATCCACTTATAAGCATCGGGAGCCTGCGCTTTGATCACCATGTACCAGTCAAATATAAAAAACGCCGTGATCAAAAATACCATGATGCTCGGCAATATGGTCTGTTTTAAGTTCGATGCGAAGGATTTGAAAAATGACTTGAAGACTGCAGGTTCTTCCCCGCGTCCCATTTTCATTCCGACATAATATTTTGCACTGAAAGCTGCCCCTGCCGTAACGATGGGCAATGAGCAGATGATCCATAATATGTTCAGCACGGCATAATCTGTTGCCTTGCTGATAGCCTGCATGACAGGACTGTCAAAGGAAAATAGTTTCATAATCTAAATTATAATCAAAATTCAGCATTTCTGCAATTTGGTTTTACAACAGGATTGCGAAGAACCGTTATGTCTGCGGGCAAACCCGGGACACGTCAATCCTTCGCAATCTATGTGAATGAAGTATTTAGAGTATTACTCTTTTACACCACCGATAGTCATACCGGTTACGAAGTATCTCTGAAGGAACGGATACAGCGCTACGATAGGAGCCATGGTGATAATGGTTGCTGCTGCACGAACGGAGATCGGTGTGATATTGACCGTCTGTCCGGATGTTGCTGCACTGGCGTTACCCTTCAAACTGGTAACCGCCGAAAGCATCTTCATCAGCTCGTACTGCAGTGTGGTGTACTGATCTGCCATACGGTTGTAAAGCATGGTATCGAACCAGGAGTTCCACTGTCCTACTGCTACGAAGAGGGCAACGGTTGCATAGATCGGTTTGCAGAGCGGTGAAATGACATTTAAGAATATCTTCATATAGCCTGCGCCGTCGATCTGTGCTGCTTCCTGAAGTGCTTCGGGAAGACCTTCCATATAGGTTCTCATAACCAGCATATTAAAACCGCTTACCATACCGGGGATAACATATACCCAGAAGGAGTTGGTCAGGTGCAGGTTCTTGTACAGGATCATGACAGGGATCATACCACCGTTTACATACATGGTGATAACCCAGAACAATGACAGCTGTGAGCGGAAGATGAATTTCTTCTGGCTTACGATAAATGCAAGCAGTGCATTTGCTGCCAGGGCCAAAAGGGTTCCGATCACGGTACGCAGAACCGAAATGAGTGCGCCGCGTCCGATGTTCTTCAGGGCGAACACTATCTCATAGTTTTCTGTCGTAAACAATCTCGGGATGATATGCACGCCGCCACGCATGGCATCCACACCATCGTTAAAGGAGATCGCCAGAGTGTTCACTACCGGGTAAAGCGTTACGATACAGAACAGGAACATGAAGATTCCGTTGCAGATATGGAACGCAAGATCAGCGGCTTTCGGATTTTTATGCTTTGCAGGAATTTTCACTTTTCCGCTGTCGGCGGAAACATTGTTTTCTACATTCATGTTGTTTTCTTCCATGTCGCACCTCCTTAGAACAATCTTTCTTCGCCGGCTCTCTTAGCGGCTCCGTTTGCGAGCAGGATGATCACGATGGATACAACGCTCTTGAAGATACCTGCTGCTGTACCGAGGGAGTAGTCGTTCTGGCTGATACCCCAGGTCAGTACGTAGATATCGATCGTATCGGATACACTCTTTACAAGCCCGTTACCGAGGAGGTACTGTACTTCGAATCCGGCATTTAAAAGGTTACCCATGTTCATGATCAAAAGTACGATGAACGTAGATTTGATGCCGGGAAGCGTGATGTGTTTGATCTTATCCCATCTACCTGCACCGTCGATGGCTGCTGCTTCGTAAAGCGAAGGATCGATAGAGGTAATCGCTGACAGATAGATGATCGCGTTCCATCCTGTCTCTTTCCACAGATGTGCAAAGGTTACGATGGGCCAGAACAGCCACGGGATTGAGAAGAAGGGAACGGTATCTTTTACCAGACCGGAGTTCTTTAAAAGCTCGTTTACGATACCGGTGGATGACAGTGCATCATTCAAAATACCGGTAACGATGATCCAGGAAAGGAAGTGAGGCAGATAAGAAATCGTCTGGATCGGTTTTTTAATCTTGGAATTGCGGATCTCATTTAAGAGGATTGCAAATACGACCGCCATCAGAGTGGTAAATACGAGGTTCAAAGCACCCATACAGAAGGTGTTCCGGATCACGCGAAGGAAGGTCGCATCAGAAAACAGGAATTTGAATTTGGTCAGGCCCACCCATTTGGAATGGAAGAAACCTGTCTTGTTTTTGTAATTCTGGAAAGCCATAACCCAGCCGACCAGCGGCAGGTAATAAAAGATGAAACCATATACTACGAATACAGCTGCCCAGATCACAAGTACTTTTTGCTTTATAAATTCTTTCTTCGTAAAAGCAGGGCCTTTTTTCTTTGTATTCTCACCAGCCATGTTGATGTCCTTTCGTTCGATTCTTAAGAAGCTGTGCAAAAATCAACTTACGGATAATTTCGGATCTGTCGCCGATAACTTCAGTTTTGCACAGATCCTCAGAGCATAAATGGCAGTCATACACCATTTTTCGTATATGACTGCCATTTTTGGTCGCTCAGCTCATACCCTGACGGGCACGATATTTACTGAATGATTACTCGTTCGCCTTAGCTGCGATACGTCTGTCGAGCTCTTCCTGCATCTCTGCAAGGAAATCTTCAGGCTTGCAATCATTGTATGCCTTCATGTAGTTCTCCCACTCGGAATCGAAGTTGGAAGCCATAACTACCTTCGGCAGCCACTCATGCTTTGTCTCGCCCATCTTTGTCCAAGCAACACCACCCTCAGTAGAGGTGTCAAGGTTGTTGGAGTAAGACCACATCGGGAACCAAGGATGTGTAGCGTTAACATCTTCTTTAACAGAACCGATCATCTCAGGATAGGTCTTTGCGCCGTATGCGGAGAAGCAATCCTGAAGCGGCTTAGCAAGGCCGTTGAAGAACTCGGAAGGCTGTTCTTCAGGCATGTTAGCGTTCTTGCCGTCATCAGATGTTCCGCCGTACTGAGGCAGGTAGCTGTAGAAGCAAAGGTGATCTGCGCGATACTTAGGATCGGAGATGTTTGCACGGATCTCATCAGTTCTGTAGAACATTCCGTCATCATCAACGAGGTAATCTTCGCCTTCAACACCCCAGAAGCGGAGGTTGTGAATATCCTGGTCAAGCATCTTGTTCAGGAAAGAGAATGCAAGGTCAGGATCGGAGCAGCTGGTGGTTACAGCGATACCGGATGCTACGTTTAAGGTATCACCATAAGTATGCCATCTGTTTTCCATACCTTCTTCGATTGTCAGACCAAGAGGAACGAAGTTGCAGCCTCATTTTCAAGACCGGTATTTCTGAAGGAATCGTTGATCTGCATGAAATCCCAATACTGATCGCACATACCAAGTACGTTACCGTTGGAAAGTTTTGCAATGTAATCATCATACTTCTGGGTACCGAAATCCTTGTCAACGATGCCCTTAGCATACTCTTCGTTCAGTTTCTTGAAGTATTTCTTTGCAGTCTCAGTGGTGTTGTAGTCAACAATGGTAGGATCCTTGCCGTCGAAGTCTACGATTACGGAACCGTCGTTCGGATATCCATCCAGGAACTGAGGTGCGTTCTCAATACAGAAGTATCTCCAGTCATCGCAAAGGCAGGTGTAAGGGATTACGTCCATGTCGTTGCCGTTTGCATCTTTAACAGTCGGGTTTGCTGCTGCATATCTCTCAAGCAGGTCGAAGTACTGATCAAGAGTCTTGATCGTCGGATAGTTATCCCATGCAAGAACTCTTGCCTGTACCCAGAAAGCTTCGTCGTTATGGGTTGTACCGGTAGGCTCGCCCTTGGTGTTCTGGAATACGTTACACCAGTAAATATGTCCATCATCCTGACGGAACTGATCCCACTCAGCCGGTGTATAGTAATTTGTCAGATTCGGGTACTTGCCGCTCTCAAGATACTCATCCCAAGCTACGAGTACGCCTTCGTTGTAAAGATCCTGGCAGCCGTCACCACCGTCGATCAGGTCGGGATAGGTACCGGAAGCGATAATGGAACCGATTGCTTCAGATACGGTCTGGCCGGTCAGCCATGTCTCTTTCAGGCGAACGCCGGTCTTCTGTGCGATCAGATCCTGAATCTCGTTGTTGCCGCTGTTGATCTCAGTTCCGGGCATGCCGCCGAAGAATGTGAAATCAACGATGTCGCCTGCAGCTACCTCGCCGCCGTCATCAGCTGCGCCGCCGTCATCGGAAGCTGCTGCTGCGCTGCCGCCATCATCAGATGCTGCTGCTGCGCTACCGCCGTCATCAGATGCTGCTGCACCTGCATCACTGCCGCCACTAGCTGCTCCGCCGCCACAGCCGGCAAGCAAAGAGATAACCATAGCGCTTGACAAAAGTGTTGCCAAAAGTCTCTTTTTCATCCTTTTCTCCTTTCATAAAAAAAGAAATGTGTTTGCTTTGTACCACGATTATAAAGCAAGGCCACATTTCTTTTCGCCCGATAAATTATAGATGAAAAACCGAAAAATTATTGATTTGTGAACAGACTGTGAATAATTTGTCCTGAATATGTCACTCCGGCTTCTTATCCCGCCTGTATTTACTCGGCGTACAGCCCATTCTTTCAATGAATTTCTGCACAAAGTAATCACTGTCCTTATAGCCCACATCCTCAGCAATATCAATGATCTTGCGGTCAGAGGACACCAGCATTTTCGCCGCCTGGTTGATCCTGTAATCTGTCAGGTAATCCTTAAAGGAAACCCCGTATTTTTTCTTGAACATCTGGCCAAGGTATGCGTTGTTGATATAAAGCTTCCGGCTCAGTTCCCTAAGGGAGATATTTTCCGCATAGTGTTCACGGATCTCTTTTTCCACATCATTCAAAACCGAATGCGCTGACTGGGAGCGGAGCTGTGCGATATACTTGGCATATTCACAGCAAAAACTGATCATGCACTCGCTGTTGCCCCAGACAAGACTCCGCTCAAATGAGCTTTCGCTGATAAAGGTCATGATCTCTTCGTGATTAACCTCCGGGTCCTGCTCGGTAGCAATGCGGATCAGCTGATACAGCAGATAGGAAATATTAAAGTTCACCGTCTCTTCCGTCAGGTTCTTTTCTTTTACTTCTATATAAAATTCATAGACCAGGTCATGGATCTTGCGCACGTCGTCCAGTTCGATAGCCTGCACCAGCTCATCCATCAGTTCGTTGTAGGTGATCCTGGTGTACCTGCCGGAATCATAGGTGCCGATCAATTTCGCCACCATATTTCGGCCCAGGTACGCGCTCTCGATCTCTGCCAGGCGCTGCTGCTCCATCTGCTTTTCTTCTTCCGTATGGGAAATCTTACGCATGATCTCCACCAATTCATCCGGATCCACGGGCTTTAACAGATAATCCAGACATCCCATACGTATCGCCTGCTGGGCGTAGCCGAAATCATCATAGCCGCTCATGATCACAAAGTAAGCCTTGGTTAACTCTCTGCTCTTTGCCTGCTCCATCAGTTCCAGCCCCGAACACTCAGGCATACGGATATCCGTCAGGACCACATCCACTTCATTCTTTTCCAGAAAATCAAGGGCCTGATTGCCGTTCTCGAGGCATGCAGCAATCTCAAAGCCTTCTTTTTCCCAGTCAATAAGAAGGCTCAGACCCTGTGTGATAAATGGTTCATCGTCTACGATCAGGACTTTCATTTTTATTCCTACTCCAATCGATCAGCAGTTTTCCGTCTTTGTATTTTCCTACCGGATTTTTCACTGCCAATTTATCTTTCGTTATCTTTGTGCGGTATTACCAGCCGGATCTGCGTTCCCACGCCGGGCTCCGACTCAATCTCAAAGACCGCCCGGCCGTCTGTTACAAGTTTTAAGCGCAGCAGTGCATTCATAATGCCGATGTGGGACTTACCCTGCATATTCTGAATGCTGACATCTTTCGCCCGGCTGCGGATATCTTCAACCGTTTCTTCGTCCATGCCCATGCCGGTATCTTCCACTTCGATGGTCAGGGCTTTTTCATCCCGGCTGATCCTTACAAAGATCCAGCCCGGAGAAGATTTTTGCTCCACGCCATGCTCGCAGGCATTTTCCACGAAGGTAACAATGGTCAGTTTCGGGATGCCGAACATCTTGCAATCGTCATCCACGGAAAGCTGATAAGACAGCCTGTCGCCGAAGCGATATTTCTGCAATGCCAGATAGGCTTCTACGAAATCCATTTCCTTATGGATCGGGATCTCGTCATCACCCCAGTTTACGTAGGTGCGCTCCATGACTGCCAGCTTGCCTACCATCTGGGCGGTCTCTTTTTCTCCCTTCAAAAGGGAATGCATGCGTACGCTCTCTAAGACGTTAAACAAAAAGTGCGGATTGATCTGGGAGTGGAGGGCCAAAAGTTCGGCCTTCTGTTTTGCCAGGTCCATTTCCTGTTCCCGGAGCCTGTCCAAATACACGGTGTACACCAGATCATTCATACGCTCGGCCATACGGTTATAGCTCTCACCCAGGCTGGTGATCTCGTCATTTCCGTCGATGCCCTCGATGAGGCGCATCTTGTCGCCGTCCATGATGCCGAAGCTATCCTCCAAGTGCTTGACCCTGGTGATCAGCGTCCTCTCCAAAATATAGAGCATCAGCGTCAGCATGGCAATATTGATGGCCATCATCAGCAGCAAAAAGCCGCCGTTTTTCACCAGGAAGGCGTGAAATTTATTTTCATTTGAAATGATGCTGATGGCAAGATCATGGCCATAGAGCTTCATATTCTTTTTATAGGAGATATTGTTTACCTGGGGCAGCGGTTCAAAGGGCTCTTTTTCACCGGTACTGTCCCGGTTGGTAAAAATCAGGTTTTCACTATCGCAGACCAGTACCTTGTCATCAATCTCCAGATTGACCAGGTCATCCTCAAAATCACTGAAGTCCAGGTCCATGCGGAGGGCTTTTTCGCAGCCGATGAAAGTACCCATATCCATCTTCATCAGTAGCACGACCCTGCGGTTTTCCTTGATGTCACCGGACATGCCCGTGCTGTACTCAAACAAAAGCATACGGTTTGCATCGCTGCCATAGAGCGTTTTGAACCAGTTTTCATTCCGGTAATGATCCATGGTATAAAAACCGGAACCATCCAGGATGGTGGGATTATCTGCAAAAATGCTCACCGTCGCACCCTTGATACCCATGCTGGCGTCAAACATGGACTCGCTCCGCAGCCTGTAGTAGGCATCGTAATAATCATAGGCGCTGTCATATTGCTCATTCAGGAAACTATGCATTACCGCACTCTGGTAGATATTATGGGCGATGTTGGAGGGATACTCCATGTGCTTTTGCAGGGTGTACTCCACGGTGTTGGCCTTCTGTTCCATCTCCTTTTCCATTTCCACGGAGACGTTGCGGTACTCATTCACCAAAATGATCACGTCCGTTGCCATCATGGGCAGCATCACGCAGACCGCAAAGAGCAGCCTTAACTTTTGCCGCAGCTTAAGGCCGATCAGATATTCCTTTATGCGCTTTCTTAAATTCTTAGATGGATTCATACATTAGCCGTGCAGGAACTCAAACCCTCTCATATATCCGCATCCGTCGCCTTCAAATGTCAGATACAGATCATGCACGCCGTCCGCAAAGGTTGCGGCTGTCCGACCTTCGGTCCATACATTGGTGCCTTCCACCTTGATCCGGCCAAGTTCTTTGCCGTCCCAGCTGTCCTTGACGATAAAGTCGCCGCCAAAGAACCC
>JAFZNL010000276.1 GCA_017550925.1 Lachnospiraceae bacterium
AGTAGTCTCAAACAAAGAGATCAATATCCTGCGCGATAGCTTCCAAAATGAAAAAGAAGGCAGTATAACCTTTGCTTCCGGCGAAACGTCAGAAACTTTGAGTTTCGTTCCCATTGAAGGTACCGGCTGGGAAATGGCGGTCCTGATCAAGGAGAGCGTGATCAATGATCAGATCCACGACATCAGCGAAAATAACCTGCGGATCACCAGAAACCAGATGATCTTTACTCTGGTATCCGTATTTCTGCTTGCCGTGATACTACTGCTGATGCTGCGAAAACTCTCCAAAGATAAACTGGCGGAAGAAAAAGAAAACAGCCGGGCCATCCAGGATATGGCAAAAACCGATACCATGACGGGCGTTCGCAACAAGCACGCCTACACGGAATTTGAAGCAGAACTCAATCAAAAGATCACGGATGGCACCTTAGATAAGCTGGCAGTGATCGTATGCGATGTCAACGGCCTGAAGCACGTCAATGACACCAAGGGACATGCAGCCGGCGACCAGCTCATCAAAGACGCCGCCAATCTTCTGAGCGAATACTTCATGCATGGCTCTGTTTTCCGCATCGGCGGAGATGAATTTGTTGTCCTGCTCCAAGGCAAAGGCTATGATAAACGCCAGGAAAACATCGATGAGTTCAACAGAAAAGTAGAATCCAATATTGCACAGGAAGCGGTTGTGGTATCCATCGGACCTGCAACGCTGCAGCCGGGCGACCGCACGCTCCGGGATATATTTGAACGTGCAGACCAGCTGATGTACGAACGTAAAAAACAGTTAAAAGCCATGGGTGCTAAAACCCGAGAGTGATCCTGTCATTTCAGACAGACCAACCGGCAACGCAGTCTTCTTTCTTAGTCGTCTCCCAGTTTCAGCGCCTCTGTGATATTCATTTTGGCTACGATCCTCCTTAGGATCACAACGCAGACAGCCACAACTACCAAAAGGACGATCAGGATCCGGAGAAGGTCCCCGCCCACGGCACTGATAAATACCGGCACGTTATGCTTCTTCGGCAGGTATACCGCCGCAAACACCGGTGCAAACAGCCAGCTGGCCAGCTCTCCCGCAAGGATACCTGCCATGATGGATGTGATGGACAAAAAGCTCTGCTCTATGGCCAGCATCTGATTGATCTCTTTTTTCGAAATTCCCATTGCCCGATAAACGCCGAACATTAACTCTCTGTCCCGTATTGACGTCAGCCAGTAGATCAGATATCCGATCATACAAAGCAAAAGCGCGATCAAAAAGTCAGCTGTAAAGATGCCGTTTGTGATCTGCATGATGGGCGTGGATTTTTCCTCGATCAAATCCTCTTTCCAGGAACTCACTTTTTTCAGATACCGCTTGCTCCCCACAAAGGCTTCATCCACCTTCTGTTTGATCAGCTCTGCACTCTTGTCCGTCTTGATCCAGATCTCATAGGGAATGCTTCCGAAGGAACTGGTCAGCTGCATCTCATTGACAATGGTCAGATAGTTTTCCCTCATTTCTGTATTGCCTTCCGCATCCAGGTCATAACTATATCTGTTATATCCCGGCCAGGCATCCACAATGCCCTTGATCACAAAGAAATCCTCTGCATAGAGTTCATCCGTGCCTACCTGCTTGGGCGCCAGCTTCTGGATCGTGATGGTATCTCCCACCTTCAGCTCCATATCCTCTGCCAGGTTCTCGGAAATGATCACGCCCTCTCTTGTAGCAGAAAGCTCATTTAAGTAATTGTACCAGTGCTTATCCAAAAGCCCGTCCCTAAGCCTTGCCACCTGGCCGAACTGCTTGGGGTTGATCCCCATGATGGATACTTCCATAGGGATTTTTCTTCCCACCGTCACCAGGGTCTGGTCATCTACAATCACCTTGGTAAACTCCGGCATGGTGCCGTCTGCTGCCAGCATCTCATAAGCGCGCAGATCCGGCTCCGTATAATGCCATTTCCCGGTCTGGGGATTGATATGCAAAAACCAGAATTCATTTAGCCTGACATCCGCACCGTTTTCGTAGCGCAGCCGCTCCTCCTTGTTGGAGTTGATGGTCCTTGCCATATTGGCGTTAAAGCAGCTCATGGCCATCATCATCACAAGGAAGATGGAGATGACGGAGGACGAGCCCCGTGACCGCAGGATCTGCAGCATACCGGCGTATACGGAGGGTGTAAAACGCCTTTCATAAATCCGGAAGATCAGCTTGGCTATGAAAAAGATGACCCTCAGCATCAGCATGCCACAGGCCAGCAAAAAGGCCGTGGAATCAATGAAGATCACCGGATCGATCCCTTTGCCGGACAGCACGCCGGCGGAAAGCTCTGCCAACTGTTTTCTGTAGTTATAAAGCAGGTAGAGTGAAAATCCCAGCAGGATCACATCCAGGAAATACTTTTCCCAGAAGGTACTCTTGATCTCCACCCTGCCGGTTTTCTTTTTCCTGAAAAAGATAAGGACCGGCAAAAGCATGACCAACACAGCCACGCCTGCACCTGCAAGACCGGCCCAAAACATTTCCACATTCATCCGATAAGTCGTAATGCCCAGTGCAAAGGAAAAACTCATGAAATCATCTGCTCTGGCCATAAGCCTTCCTACAACGTGTCCAAACAGAACGCCGGGCAGAACGGAAAGCAGCGCCAGCAAAACGGACTGCAGCACATAGAGAAGAAAGATCCTTCTTTTTCCCAGTCCCCTTTTCAAAAGTGTCAGGATTTCCCAGCTTTCGGAATCAATAATGCGGAAAGAGATCATGCCGATGAAGACCAGCACCAAAAGAGCCAGCGGTAATACGATCACATACAGCATCTGCTTAACTGCCCTACTCTCCTGCATATAAGATGCCAGAACGCCGGTCATGTTTTCCTTCAGTTCCCGGTTGTTTTTTTTCAGTTTCCTGAGGCCGGAAAACACGCTGTTTACATTCTTCCTGTCAATATAGCGGTAATCCAGACACTCGGCAACTTTAATATAGGCATCCATCGGGAAGGTATCGATCACCTTCTGAAAATCATTTTTGTCCACGATGGCCATGCCTTCCGTATCTTTCAGCGGGATACGCCAGAAATAGTCCCCCTCCTTTTCCCGAATGATCCCGTTGATGTACAGCTTCAGCACAGGCTCATCGTTTGTTTCATCTTCATCACCATATCTGTCGGTTATATCATGAAAGAGGATGATCTCTCCCGGGATCAGATCCCGGTCATCTGCCATTTTCTGACTCACAAGGCAGGGGATGGCATCCTCCGGAAGGGGATCCACTTCTTTGATCAAAGACGAAATATCTTCATGGAGATAGCTTCCCTCAACAATCTCATAATGCTGTTTCATTTCGGCAGGATCTGTTATCTTCGGATCATCAATGTAACCAATCCCCACATATCCCTTGCCACGATAGGAATACTCCGCCTTG
Organism: Lachnospiraceae bacterium; assembly: GCA_017550925.1. Taxonomy (GTDB): domain Bacteria; phylum Bacillota; class Clostridia; order Lachnospirales; family Lachnospiraceae; genus RGIG7926. The sequence goes on from JAFZNL010000276.1 coordinate 3,407, forward strand.
ATGCCCCGGAAATGCACGATCCTCTGGGCTGCCACGATGGGAAGCTTTATCCTGGTTTTCCAGTTTTTCTCGATGGCCGCGATCTGCTTTTCGATCAGTTCCATACCCACAGCCGTTTCGACTGTTTCGGCTGTTTCCGCATCGTCTTTTTCTGACTCATCCGGGATGCCATGAAGCTCCGCAGTATGCAGCGTGCATTCCTCCCCAATGGCCGCCGGGAACACTCCCCTTCGTTCGCATTGCGTGACGTATCCTGTCTGGATCAGCTTATCCAGGGAACCGCCGCGAAAGAGCATGATCATGGAACAGACCATGATCATACTGATCACGCCCACAAGAAGGCAAAGATAAAGCTTATATTTATTTATGATCTTGGTGATGATATACCGTATCATTTCAATATCTTATCCTTTTCCTTCACGCCGTCCATGATGTAGCAAAGACCCGATGCCGCTGCCGTTCTGTATACCTTGACATACTCTTTCACGATCTGGTCATTTTCCAGTTTCCATACATAGTACTTGGTGGTGTCCGAATACATGTTATACTCTTCCCTGACAGCCAGGCTCGGAATGACGATCACATCCTCAAAATGCTTTCCTTCAAAAGTGACCTCCATCTCCTTCACATCCTCTTCCGTCAGGTCATCTTCCATTTTCAGATAAAACTGATAGGGCACGGAGTTCTTGGCAAAGGGCGCGGAAAAAGTTGTGTACTGCTTACCGTTTCTGGTAAACAGCATGAACCGCTCCGCATTTCCGTTAACGCCAATGCAGGTACCGGTCCACTCCTTCCCTTCTTTTCTGGCTACCACCTTCTGTCCGATCAGGGGATTATACCGCACCTTAACGCCGGTGCCGCCCTCCGGCATCGACACATACAAAATGGTATAACCGTTCGCACTGCCCCTGGACATG
>JAFZNL010000277.1 GCA_017550925.1 Lachnospiraceae bacterium
ACCGATTCGCCAGCAAGATCAGCGCCAGATAGTAGATCAGCGGCGCCGTCACGATCACGGAATCGAAACGGTCCATGATGCCGCCATGTCCCGGGATCAGGTTCGCATAATCCTTGATATCGTGGTCACGCTTGATACCGGAAGCTGCCAGGTCGCCGCACTGGCTCAGCACAGAACCTGCTGCGCTGATCACCGGAAAGATCCAGATGATATCCGCAGAAAGACCGCTTGCCGGCATAAATGTCAGCAGGCATTTTGCGTAGATCAGACCAATGAGCGCCGCGCCGGCCACGCCGCCGACAGCGCCCTCAATGGATTTTTTCGGGCTCAGCACCGGTGCCAGTTTATGCTTGCCGATGAGCATTCCCACCACATAAGCGCAGGTATCGCAACCCCAGGATGCGCAAAAGATCAGCCATACCAGGTATTGTCCGCCCTGCAGATTTCTTGTTTGGTAAATGTAGGATAAAAGAACCGGCGCATAGAGAAATGAAAAGGCACCGGCCATGATCTGAGACGCTTTATAACGCGGAAATGTCAAAACATAACAAAGCAGCATGCCCATGATAGTTAAAATAACCACCAGCATACTGTAGCGTTCAAAAAACTGCGGCCAAAAAAGCATCAGCGAGTCAAATGCAACGATCCCCACATAGCCCACGATCTCGGGAAGCGCACATTTTTCATCCTTTGCACGCACGCCGCTTGCTTTTACCAGCTCCGAAAAACCAAGCACCGAGATAATGAGTGTAAAAACTGCGAGCACAGGACCGTTTACAACGATCACAAATAACAGTACAGCCAGCAGGATGATCCCGCTGATAAGCCTAACGACCATAGTTAAAATCCCCTATTCCAAAGCGATCATTCTTTCACGCCGCCAAACCGGCGATCCCGCTGCTGATATGCTTCCACAGCCTTTTGCAGCTCGCTGCGGTTAAAGTCCGGCCAGGGAACCGGCGTAAAATACAGTTCAGCATATGCCAGCTGCCAGATCAGATAATTGCTCAGTCTCTGCTCTCCGCTTGTGCGGATCATCAGATCCGGGTTCGGGATATCCTTGGTATCCAGATAGGATGAAAAAACTTCCGGCGTCAGATCGCCGGCTGCCAGTTTCCCTTCCCCTGCATCGGCGATCATCTTCTTCGTTGCACGGATGATCTCATCCTGCCCGCCATAATTTAAGGCAATGATAAAAGTCAGCCCTGTGTAATCCTTGGACGCTTCTTCCAGCTCCTCGATCCTCTTTACGATATCCGGATCCAGCCGGCCGCGCTCACCGATCACTTTACAGCGCATGTTGTTCTTTTTCGACTGTGTCAGGCAGCTCTTCAGGTAATCTCTGAGGATCCGCATGATCGCATCCACTTCATCCTTAGGTCTTGACCAGTTTTCCGTGGAAAAAGCATACACCGTCAGATAACGGATGCCCATTTCATCTGCCGCCCTGCATATGCTTTCGATATTCTTGGCACCGGCTACATGGCCGGCCGTCCGCGGAAGTCCCTTGCTCTTTGCCCATCTGCCGTTGCCATCCAAAATGATAGCTACGTGATTCGGGACCATTGCTGTCTCTGTCATAACTATGCGCCTTTCACAAAAGCTGACTTTACGAATGCCTGAAAACCGATTATACGGTCATGATCTCCTTGGATTTCTCATCCACCATCTTGTCGATCTCTTTGCCGTATTTGTCGGTCAGCTTCTGCAGTTCATCCTGCATATCCTTGATCTCGTCCTCGGAGATATCTTCCTTGGTAAGTTTCTTGAAAGCTTCGTTGCCGTCTCTTCTGATATTGCGGATGGCCACCTTGCCTTCTTCGCCTTTTTTCTTAACGTCTTTCACAAGATCCTTACGTCTTTCCTCTGTCAGCTCAGGGAATACCAGGCGGATCACTGCGCCATCGTTGGAAGGTGTGATACCTACATCAGATGCCATGATCGCTTTCTCGATCTCCTTGATCAGGGTCTTTTCCCAGGGAGCGATCTGCAGCATACGGGGTTCGGGAACGGTGATGTTTCCTACCTGCTGGATCGGTGTGGGGGTTCCGTAATAATTGACTTTGATCTTGTCAAGCATGTGGGGGTTTGCTCTTC
>JAFZNL010000278.1 GCA_017550925.1 Lachnospiraceae bacterium
AATGCCGCAGACCAGGGAAGAATCCAGACCACCGGAAAGCAGGAATCCCACCGGCACATCCGCATCCAGTCTCTTCAGTACGCCTGCAGTCAGTTTATCTTTGATACCTGCGCAGATCACTTCGATATCATCCTCATCGCCGGAAAGTAAGCCACCGCTAACTTTTTTCACAGGAAGGGTTGCATCCCTGTAGCAAACAAACTCACCATCAGCATAGTAATGTCCGGGCGGGAAGGGTTTGATCTTATCGCAGATCCCTACCAGCGGCGCCGGTTCGGAAGCAAATACGATAGCGCCCTGTGCGTCATAACCATAGTACAGCGGGCGGATCCCGATAGGATCCCTTGCTGCTACAAAGCTTTTCTTCTCTCCATCCCAAATGATGCAGGCAAATTCCGCATCCAAAAATGCGAACATGGAAACGCCCAGCAGTCTGTACAGGGGCAGGATGATCTCACAATCGCTGCCGCTCTGGAAGGATTCACCCAGGGAGATGAGGTAATCCTTCAGGTTACGGAAACCGTAAAGCTCACCGTTGCAGACAACTGCGTCTTCGCCCCTGACAAAGGGCTGCATACCGCTTTCATCCGGTCCCATAATGGATAGGCGGTTAAAACCCATCCACCCACCGGAAACCTTCAGTGACCGTCTCATATCCGGACCACGGTTTGCCATTTTTTCAAGCATTTGATCGATCTGTTCTTCTGTTTGTTTGATATCTGTATATGTCAGTATGGAACACATTTCCATCACCTCTTTCTTTGATTTCTATTTGCCCCTTATCAGTCACCTTTGGTGACAATTACCGGGCTGTCGATTCTTTCGTTACATATTATTTATGAATTCTCCTGCTTTGCCGCATTGACCAGTCCCAGGAATAATGGATGGGGCCGATTCGGCCTTGACTTAAATTCCGGATGGAACTGTACGCCAACGAAGTAAGGATGATCTGCAAGTTCTACCGTTTCCACCAACTGTCCATCCGGCGAAAGTCCTGAGATCACAAGCCCTTTCTCTGTCAGCACTTCCCGATAATCATTATTGAACTCATATCTGTGTCTGTGCCGCTCTGCAATCTCCTGTGCGCCATAACACTCCTCCATCCTGGTGCCTGCGGTGATCATACAGGGATAACTTCCCAGTCTCAGTGTTCCGCCTTTATTGATCTCATCCGATTGACCCGGCATGAAATCAATGACTTTATTCTGGCAGTTTTCATCAAATTCGCCGGAGTTGGCATCCCTGATCCCGCCGATATGTCTTGCAAATTCAATCACTGCAATCTGCATACCAAGGCAGATGCCAAGGTATGGTTTTTTGTTAGCACGTGCAAACTCCGCCGCACTGATCATGCCTTCGATCCCTCTGTTTCCAAAACCGCCGGGGATCAGAATACCGTCCGCATCCTTCAGCTCCTGTGCCACATCCTGGGTTTCGAGTTTTTCCGAATCCACCCATTTGATCTTCACATTGACGCCGGCCCAGGCCCCTGCATGATGCAGGGCTTCCACAACGGACAGATAAGCATCGTGAAGCTGTACATATTTTCCAACAAGTGCGATGGTGACCGTTCCGTTCTGATTTTGGATCTTTTCCAACATATGGCTCCATTCGGTCAGATCACACTCTCCTGCCTCTAAATTCAGTCCCCGCAGGACCACCTTGGAAAGGCCTGCTTCCTCCAACATCACCGGCGCCTGATACAGGTTCGGCAGCGTCCGGTTTTCAATAACGCAGTCCACCGGCACGTTACAGAACAGGGATATTTTTTCAAAAATCGTCCCCCCGTGTTCTTTGTTCTCTTTCAATCACAATCCTTGGGTCATACAGCCTTTGACGATCTCCAGCAGCGCGTCCACATTCTCCTCCCGGGTGGCCCAGCTGGTGGCGA
>JAFZNL010000279.1 GCA_017550925.1 Lachnospiraceae bacterium
CCCTTGGTGATACCTTGAAAGAGGCAAGGAAAAAAGCGTACGAAGCAACAGAGTGGATCAGCTTCGAGAACAAGTATATGCGCCATGATATCGGAAAGGCCATTGATCAGGCCTGAAAGATTAAGAAGTTGATACGTTGACATAAACTGAAAAATGCAAGTTTCCTTTCATCTGTCAACCACATGATATAGTCGGTTTTATGGGCTTTTTTGAGAAAGTGCCACATATTTTGGTTGACGTAACATTATTCTCATAGTATGATGAGTATGGATTGCCATGCCAAAATGCATGAAATCCTGCAGTTTCAAGTGGTTAACTCATTTGGGAGAATAATGAAATGAAGAGAAGAAGGGGAACATGGATCTGTGCGGCGGTCATAGCCGCAGGACTGCTTAGCGTTATACCGGCCATGCCTGCAAAGGCATCCATCGGCACCGGACAGATCACCGGAGATAATGTGAATGTCCGCAGCGGTGCCGGAACGGAAAACGCGCAGGTGACAACCCTTGCAAAGGGTTCTCAGACCGTGATCGAAGGCGTCAAGCAGGATAAAGCCGGAAAGTACTGGTATCAGATCAGTGTTACGGTAAATGGAAAAAGCTATTCGGGATATGTAATTGCCGATTATGTGAAGTATTCGGCATCAGAAAAGACTGCAGAAAAAACAGCAGCTGCAGATACATCGGCAACGGCTGCGCAGACCGAAGATACCTCGAAAAAGAAATCGAAGAAAAAAGCAGATCAGAGCGCAGATCAGGTTACCGAGATCAAGGTACCGGATGCTATCGCGCAAAACGGTCTCGTAGAAGAGAGTGCGAATACGCAGTCAAACGTAGCTGCAGGTGATACGCAACAGGCAGCATCTTCGGATGCGTCGAAGACAACAACGAAAGTGACCGGCTATGCGGCTCTTGGCAGCGGCGGTACTTTTGTAAAAGGAAAAAAGGCAAAAGTTAAAGGCAGTTATGTCCGGATCCGGAAAAGCCCTGTGACCGGTCAGGTGTATGCATCCGTATCGGATGGGAAAAAGCTGAAGCTTCTGAAAGAAAAGAAGGGGACCGATGGTTATACCTGGTACAAGGTCAGCTTTAAGCAGGACGGAAAGACGGTCAAAGGATATATTCGTTCCGATCTGGTATTGCTTCCGGTTGTGACTACGGTGACGAACACAGATGCGGGTCAGGATGCGCAGAATACTTCTGCGGAGAATGCCGCAGTATCCGCGGAGTCCGCAGCCATTGCGGCTATGACGGATGCGCAGTTTCAGGAATATCTGAAATCGCAGGGATTTCCTAAGAGTTACCAGGCATCCTTGATCGCCATTCATAAGCAGCATCCCGGGTGGGTGATCAAAGCGCAGCAGACCGGACTTGACTGGACGGATGCGTTGACACAGGAAAGCCGCGTAGGACTGAACCTGGTGGCAAAGAGTTCTATCGCCTCCTGGAAATCCATGGAAACGGCGGCGTATAACTGGAAAAAAGATACCTGGTATGGTTTCGACGGCGGCAGTTGGGCAGCAGCCTCGAAGGAGCTGATCGCGTATTACTTAGATCCGCGGAATTTCCTGACGGAAACCCAGCTCTTCCAGTTTGAGACGTTAGAGTACAGGGATTATCAGACGGCGGCAGGCGTGAAAAAGCTGCTGGACGGTTCCTTTATGAAGGGCAATTTTACAGAGCCGGATGGAACCCAGAAATCCTATGCGGATACTTTTGTTGCCATCGGTAAACAGGTGGGCGTCAGTCCCTATCATCTGGCAGCGCGCTGCTATCAGGAACAGGGCCTTGGTAGGAGTGACAGTATATCCGGAACAGTAGCAGGACTGGAAAATATCTTCAATTATTTCAATATCGGCGCTTATGCGTCAGGCGGAAATTCGCCGACCAGACAGGGATTGATCTATGCGTCCTCTACTTCGGCGGGAGCTGCCAATTATTGCAGGCCTTGGAATACCCGGACACAGTCCATCCTCGGCGGAGCAACGTATCTGTCGGAACGATATGTCAAAGTCGGACAGAATACGCTGTATCTTCAGAAGTTTAATGTGACAAATAAGCAAAACGGCCTTTACAAGCATCAGTATATGGCGAATGTGCAGGCGGCAGGCTCGGAAGCAGTCAGGCTGAGCAAGGCCGGCTTATCGGAAAGCTGTCCGGTATTCTACATTCCAGTATACACAGGCATGCCAGAGCAGCCGTGTGCAAAACCGACGTCAAGCGCTAACCCGAATAACTATCTGATCTCCCTGAGCATCGGCGAGAAGGATCTGACGCCGGAGTTTGACGGAGCGACAGATACCTATACCGTAACCGTGAAGAAAAAAGTGGAGCGGGTAGAGATCGAAGCAGTGCCGGCAGCGGCGACCTCGCAGGTGAGCGGCATCGGAGAGGTGGAGCTTGAACGGGGCGACAATGTATTTGAGATCATCTGTACTTCACAGGCAGGGACGCAGAAGAAGTACACGTTGACGATCCACAGAAAATAAAGATTTTCATATCACGAGGGAAGAAGGAGAAAGAGATGAGCAGAAAGAATATCTGTGACATTTTTGGTAAAGGAGCTATTCTTACACTGGCAGTGACGGGACTGACGCTGACACTCAATGCGATCAGTGCTTTTGCAGCGGGAACGGTCAGCGTAACGGCATCCGGACAGAGCGCAGGCGTATCTGAGCAGGTGACATTCAGTGTTCAGACCTCAGAGCCTGAGGACCCGGGAACACCTCCTACCATTTCTATCAGTTATGATCCGGCTCTTTTACAATTTTCTTCCTGTGATGTGGAATATGGCGGTGGCGAAGGCGGTCTTGTGACCATGACCGGCACCGGCGGAAATATTACGTTTACAGCACTTGCCGAGGGAAATGCCACCGTATCGGCAGAGGCCATTATCGATGGTGACGGCAACAATCCGGCAACCGGATCTGCCTCTGTTTCGGTAGGCGCAGCCGGGACCGGTGATGCAGGAACTTCACTGGCGGCAGCTGCTCCGGCAGCAAACACGGAAGGCGCAGGCAGCAAAGCGACCCTGAAGGCTCTAGAGATTCAGCCGGGTATCCTGACCCCTGCATTTACGCCGGAAAACACGGAATACACTATTACGGTGGATCCCAGTGTTACTGATATTACAGTAAGCGGCGGTGTATCGGAATCTGATTCCCAGATCACATCTGCCAGCGGATTTAAGGGACTTGATGATGAGAGTAAAGATGCCCAGATCACCATCACAGCAGCTGACGGTTCGACGCTCACTTATCACTTTACGATCGTTCGCGGTGATACCTCCGCAGCTGAGGCTGCAGCAGCGCAGCCTGATGAGACAGTAGCAGTACCGGGAGCAGACACAGCTGCAACGGACAGTACCGCTGCAGGCAGTACGGTAACGACAGGGACTGACACTGGTTCCTCTGGCGGATTTTTAGCAGGTGCCGGTATTGGCGGCGGAAGCAAAGGCAGTGGAATGACGATCCTTGTGGGCCAGAATTCTTATACGATCCAGCCTACATTTGATGACAGTCTCCTTCCTTCCGGAAGCAGTAAGACAACGATCACTTATGCGGGAGAAACCGTAGAAGCGGCTGTTTTGGCAGAAGGTGGAATGACAGTGCTCTGCGCCACCTCCAATATTGATAATACGCCGAAGCTTTTCCTCTATGATGCGGCTTCGGAAGGATTCCAGGGATTTGTGAGGATCGCATCCGCAAACGGCGGCTTTATCATTCCCACAGTGTTGCCTTCTTCACTTCCGAAGGGCTTCGTCGTAGAAGGTTGTGAGATTGGCGGCAGTTATGTTGCATGCGGAAAACTGAAAGACGCCACAGCCCAGCAGAGAGAGAATGTCTGCCTGCTGTATGCTTTTGACCAGGACGGCGGACAGGACTATTATCTGTATGACCTGCTTGGTGGCGGATACGTTCACTTCCTGAATACGGGCAGCGGCGCTTCATCCGGAATGTTCAGCAAACGCGCCATTGCCATTATGGTGGTTCTCGGCGTTGCCCTGTTTGTATCGCTGATCATTATTTTAGTGATGGCTCTGCAAAGAGGCGAGGATGTGACCCTGCGTTATGATGATTTTGATGATATGAATTATCCGCCTGAGAAGGACAACTACGATGATCAGGCAGATGATCTTGATATGCCCAGGAAAAAGAAAAAGAAGAAAACCATTTTGCCGGAAGAAGACTTTTCTGAAGATAGCTATCCGGAAGAAGAACCGGAGCCGGTACGTCCGAAGAGCGTGAAGAAAAAACGTCCGGTCAGGGAAGAGGAGAGCTTTGATATCGAGCCTCTTCCGGATGAAGATGAGGATATGAAGATCGCACCGGACCGCGGCGCGAAAAGCGAGATGCCGGTATCCACAGTCAAGAGAGTGAAAAAGAAAGCGCCGGTAAAACTGCCGGAAGAAATGGAATCCGACGGTTTTGACATTGACAGCGAGATCAAGTCCATGACGGAAAATGCCGTAAAGCGTTCCCAGACAGCAAGGATGGCAGATGTGGATGCGGCACTGAAGGCACGCAGTACGACAAGAACCGTGATGCCGGAAAAAGACCCGGCTGCAAGACCGAGAAAACAGACAAGACCCAGATCCGAAGAGATCACAATAGACAGTGTGCCGAAGAAACCGGCAGCCAAAACTGCTGATGGCAGACCCAAGGTTACCAAAAAGGTAACGGATAAGGGTGTGACCTATACAACCGGAAAGATCCCCATTACTGTGGTTCAGCCGGAGATTTCAAAAGGCCAGCAGTCGAATGTGCCGATCTTTACGCTCGGTGAAGAGGGTCCTTCTTCTGTCAGAAGCGCACAGGATGAGAGCGGACAGGATACGGATTTTGAATTTGATTATTTGAACGTGGATAACAAGAAATGATAATTGAAATTGATTTTAACAGCGATGAGGCCATTTATCTGCAGCTTCGCAACCAGATCATTTACGGTATAGCCACCTCCCAGTACAGGGAGGGGGATGTGCTTCCTTCGGTGCGCGCCCTTGCAGAAACGGTAGGCATCAATATGCATACGGTCAATAAGGCATATTCCGTGCTCAGACAGGACGGTTTTGTCAAAGTCGACCGTCGCAAAGGCGCAGTGATCGCGGTAGACATTGATAGACTGCGCGCAATGGCGGAAACAGAGAATGACTTAAAAGTGGTCCTGGCCAGGGCGCTTTGCCGGGGGATGACCCGGGAAGAGCTTCATGGCATGGTGGACCACATTTTTGATGAGTTTACGAAAGAAACATAAGAACTCCGGAATGAAAAACCGGAGCGAAAAAACTAAGATTAATTGAGGTGCAATAATGAAGTATACGGCCAAGGCCGAAGAGGTATTACAAAGAGCCCAGAAGGCAGCAAGGGCTTATCTGCAAAACTATGTGGGAACCGAGCATCTGCTGATCGGCCTTCTGGCACAGGGTGACGGCATTGCAGCTTGTGTCCTGGAGGAAAACGGCGTTTCCTTAGAACAGGTGAAGGACCTGATCACCAATCTGGTGGCACCGCCTTCCGATGTAGCCATCATGGAGCGGGAGGGGTATTCCCCGCGGGCCCGCGCCGTTTTGGAAGAGGCGGAAAGGGCAGCGACTGCCTATGGTGAAAACAGGATCGGAACAGAGCATATCCTGATGGGAATGATCCGTGAGGGAAACAATGTTGCGGTCAGGCTCCTGATCTCCATGGAAGTGAATCTGTCAAAACTCTATGCAGACACATTGGCAGCCATCGGCGCAGATCCGGCGAGGGTGCGGGAAGACCTGCGGCAGCTGTCTGCAAGCGTGGGTTCTGAGGACGGCTCGCCCACAAAGGCGTTGGATCAGTTTTCCAGAGACCTGACCCAGATGGCAGCAAGTGGAAAATTAGATCCCGTTATCGGCAGGGAAGATGAGATCGCAAGGGTGATCCAGATCCTCAGCCGCCGCATGAAGAACAATCCCTGTCTTGTGGGAGAACCCGGCGTGGGAAAAACCGCCATCGTGGAAGGCCTGGCACAGCGGATCGTGGATGGCGCAGTGCCACCTGATATGATGGATAAACGGCTTGTGATGCTGGATATGTCATCTATGGTTGCCGGCAGTAAATACAGGGGCGAGTTTGAGGAACGGATTAAGAGAGTGATGAGCGAAGTGATCAGTGCCGGAAACATCATCCTGTTCATGGATGAGATCCATACGCTGATCGGTGCCGGCGGGGCGGAAGGTTCCATCGATGCCTCGAATATCTTAAAACCCGCGCTTTCGAGAGGTGAGATCCAGCTCATCGGCGCCACCACCATTGAAGAATACAGAAAGTATTTGGAGAGGGACGCCGCTTTAGAGCGAAGGTTCCAGAAGGTGGAGGTGGCAGAGCCCACCATTTCGGAGGCCATCGCCATCATCGAGGGCATCAAGCATAAATATGAAGAGCATCATGGGGTCACCATTTTGCCTGAGGCAGTGGATGCATCAGTTAAGCTTGCAGCCCGTTATATCAATGACAGAAACCTGCCGGATAAAGCCATTGACCTGATCGATGAGGCAGCTTCGGCTATCCGCATGCAGAAGGTCGAAGTGCCTGCAAAGGCGCAGGAATACCAGGAGCAGATCGAAAAACTGGATGAACAGATCGAGCGGTCACTGAAATTTGAGGCTTTTGCCCAGGCGCATGAGCAGAGATGCCGCCAGCAGGAGCTGGAAAAGAAATACAAAAAGATCATGGACCGTCATATGGCAAGGCAGAAAGAACGCAGCAAAAATGTGACGGCAGATGATATCGCAGGCGTGGTTTCTCAGTGGACAAAGGTGCCCTTGAAACAGCTGTCCGAGCAGGAGAGCGAGCGGCTGCTGAAATTGGAGAAGGTTCTTCACAAGCGGGTGATCGGACAGGAAGAGGCGGTATCCGCTCTGTCCAGAGCAATGCGCCGCGGCAGGGTCGGTCTTCAGGATCCAAACAGACCCATTGGCTCGTTTTTATTCTTAGGACCCACCGGTGTAGGTAAAACGGAGCTTTCCAAAGCCCTGGCAGAGGTGATGTTCGGATCGGAAAACGAACTGATCCGGGTGGATATGTCGGAGTATATGGAATCCCATTCCGTTTCCAAGATGATCGGTTCCCCGCCGGGATATGTGGGATTTGATGAAGGCGGTCAGCTTTCCGAAAAAGTACGCCGCAAACCATACAGCGTGGTACTTTTTGATGAGATCGAAAAAGCCCATCCCGATGTATTCAATGTGCTGCTGCAGGTGTTAGATGACGGACATATCTCGGATTCCAAAGGCCGGAAGGTCAGCTTTAAGAATACGGTCATCATCATGACAAGCAACGCCGGCGCAAACCGGATCGTAGCACCCAAAAACCTGGGTTTTGCTGCGGAGAAGAGCGAAGAAAAAGATTATCAGCGGATGAAGGACGGCGTCATGGAAGAAGTAAAGCGCCTGTTCAAACCGGAGTTCATCAACAGGATTGATGAGATCATGGTCTTCCACCCCCTGACCAAACCGGAGCTGTCCCAGATCGTAACCCTGCTTTCCAAAAATCTGGCAAAGCGATGCAAGGAGCAGATGGAGATCACTCTGACCGTCAGTCCGGCTTTGAAAAAGCACCTGATCGAAAAACACTGTGATGTGAAGATGGGCGCCCGTCCCTTAAAGCGGGCGATCCAGACCGTGGTGGAGGACGCCCTGTCCCAGGAGATCTTAGAGGGCAAGATCAAGGCGGGAGACAGCGTCACCGCAACCTATGCAGGCGGTAAAGTCGTATTCCATACAGGTAAGAAGACAAGTACTGAATGATGACGGCAATGGATAAACCGGCAGCCGGCATCGAAAGAAAACAACAATAAAACTGAACAGATCTTACGATAACAAACAACAACCTACAGGAGGAAAAAACTATGGCAGCAATCCAGGAATTACTGCGGACAGAAGAAAACGGGAGCATCAGCTTCGGAAACCACACCCTTTCCGAAAAGGCAAAGAAAGACGACTTTGAGAGTGGCGGAGATGTCTACAAAGTAAAAACTTACGGTGCCCTGACCAAACTTGAGAAGAACGGGCTGTTCCTTTACGAATCCGTTCCGGGTACCAGCGTAGAAGATTTTTCCGAAGATGAAAAGGGCGTGTCTTTTTCCGTATGCGGAAACAGCGATGCACAGATTACTCTCGGTATGAAGGATGATACAGAGTATGAAGTCTTTGTTGATGACGCAAGCATCGGCAAGATGAGCACGAACCTGGGCGGCAAGCTTTCCCTCAGTGTCGAGCTGGAGGAAAAAGGCGAGATCAAAATCCGGGTTCAGGAAGCGTAATTACATGGCAAAAGCAAAATCAAAAACTGTGTTTTTTTGCCAAAACTGCGGTTATGAATCTGCAAAATGGATGGGGCAGTGTCCGGGATGCCATGAGTGGAATACCATGGTGGAAGAACCGGCGGCGCTTGGCAGCGCAGGCGGAGCTTCTGCTTCCGGCAGGCAGATCCGGGAATATAAAAAACCGGTTACTCTTGCGGCAGTTTCCATGTCCCAGGAGGATAAGTTTTTTTCAAAGATCGGAGAACTTGACCGGGTACTGGGCGGCGGCATCTTACCGGGACAGCTGGTACTGGTAGGCGGCGACCCGGGAATCGGAAAGTCCACCCTGCTTTTGCAGATGTGTCAAAAACTCTCTGCCCAGGATTGCCGGGTGTTGTATGTATCCGGCGAGGAATCCTTAAAGCAGATCAAGATCCGTGCACAGCGAATGGGCGAGTTTACCGATTCGCTGACGCTCCTTTGTGAAACGGACCTTGCCATGATCGAAACAGCCATCGAGCGGGAAGATCCGCAGGTGGTGGTCATCGATTCCATACAGACCATGTTTTGCGAAAGTGCATCTTCTGCGCCGGGAAGCGTGTCCCAGGTACGGGAGGCAACAGGGATATTACTTCGGATCGCAAAGAGCAAGGGCGTGGCCATCTTCATTGTAGGTCATGTGACCAAGGAAGGCACAGTCGCAGGTCCCCGGGTGCTCGAGCATATGGTGGATACGGTGCTCTATTTTGAAGGTGACCGCTATGCATCCTACAGGATTCTGCGGGCCGTCAAAAACCGATTCGGTTCTACCAATGAGATTGGCGTTTTTGAAATGTGCAGAGAAGGCCTGGCGGAGGTGAAAAATCCTTCGGAGTATATGCTCAGCGGCCGGCCGCAAAACGCAGCAGGTTCCGTGGTGGTCTGTGCGATGGAAGGCACCAGGCCGGTACTCATCGAGCTGCAGGCACTAGTCTGCGACACATCTTTCCAGCTGCCCCGCAGACAGGCAACAGGCATAGATTATAACCGTGTCAATCTCCTGATGGCGGTTTTGGAAAAGAGATTGTCCCTGCATCTTGGCAGCATGGATGCCTATGTGAACTTAGCAGGCGGCATGAAGGTGGCAGAACCGGCCCTGGACCTTGGGGTGGTGCTGGCGCTGATCTCCAGCTATAAGAATAAACCGATTCCCGACAAGGCAGTGGCTTTTGGAGAAGTGGGACTGTCCGGCGAAGTGCGGGCGGTGACACAGATGTCCCAACGGATCGCAGAGGCAGCCAAGCTGGGCTTTGAGCTTTGCGTTCTGCCAAAGGCGGGGACGGATAAACTCGGAAAAGTTCCGGGAAATATGCGACTGGTGCGCATTGAAAATGTCAGCCAGATCTTAGAATGGGTATAAGCGCATCGAAAATCATTTGGGGATGAAGAGAGAGAGCGTATGAAACAGGAAAACAACAATCAGCCTTCCTGTGTGCTCCTTTGCGGGAACACAGATATTTTGGGAACAGAGCAGATTGAAAGGATCTTGCAATTCTATAAGGTAGTCCTGCTGAAAAACGGCGATCCGTCGGATACCACGCCGAAAAAATATGCCGGCAGGCTACATATCTATAAAGAAGAAACCATCGAAGGCGGTTTTGACCGGCTGCTCTCGGCACACAGCCCGGATGCGGTATGGTTCTTTTCAGGCTACTTGGATGACGGAAAAGGTCTGCCGGATGAGCATAAGAAGATCGAAACCATGGTCAGAAGCTGCGGCTTGCATGAGATCTCTAAACTGGTTGCTGTCTTTTCCTGGGAAAGCCAGGCCTATCAGCATTCTTCTGATCCGGAAAAACCAGGTGAGCTGGATTTCGTAGATACCAAGGCTTTTAACTGCGCGCAGGCAGAGGCACTTTTGCAGTTCTGCGCACAAAGAGAAGGGCTTCGCACGATCCTTTTGCGGGTTCCCTTCCTGGCGGGAAATCCTGCTTTTGCAGGCAGGGTGACCGGATACTTTGATCGGGTCCTGAAAAATGAACCGATCACTTTTCATTTTAAGGAAACTCAGCCTGTAGACTTTATCAGTATCCGTGACATGACGGAGCTTTTGGTGGCAGTGACCGAGGAGACGCTGGATGAGAGCGGCACTTACAGCGTGTATTCGGGATATGAGCATGCCATGCGGGACCTGGGCGGAAGCCTGAAAAAATGTAAGCCTACGTTGGAAGTGACATATGATGAAAACAGGTACTATGAACGTACCTGGGATCCGAGGATCCAGACGGAAAAGATCCGGAAGAATTACGGTTTTATCGCAACGGATGACGTGATCGCCGACTTAGAAGAAGAGTATCTGCGCTATAAAGATCATGTGCAGCCGAAGGAAACCGCACGGGATAAGGCGAAAGCCATATGGAATAAGTTTTCCTCAAATACCGTCAAGGTGATCGAGCTGGTGCTGTTGTTTTTGCTGGTGCAGGTACTGCTGCGTTATACTACGGATTCGGTCTATTTCCGATATGTGGACCTGCGGCTCTTTTTCATCCTGATCTTCGGAACAACCTACGGCATGGGCTTTGGTATCGTAGCCGGGATCATGGAATGTATCTCCCTGCTTTATGACTATACCCATTCGGGTGTTACTTCTACCATGCTCTTTTATAACATGGATTACTGGCTGCCCTTCGCCATCTATATCATGACCGGATCCATTACCGGTTATATCAGTAACAATCTCAGCAAAAAACTGGAATTTGCACAGGAAGAGGTAGAGACACTGCAGGAGAAATACCTGTTTTTGAATGATGTCTATCAATCCGTTGTAGATAATAAGGATGAGTATAAGAAACAGATATTAGGGTATCAGGACAGTTTTGGTAAGATCTTCGATGCGGTGGAAAAACTCAACAGTAATGCGCCGGCTGATATTTTCCGAAACGGTATCTATACCCTGGAAAACATCCTGGATAATCACAGCATTGCCATTTATACCTTAGATGACAACCAGGCATACGGTCGTCTGGTGGCCTGCTCCGGTGAGATGAATCAGAGACTTGGCAAATCCTTAAAGATCGGTATCTATCATGAGGTTTATGAAACCATTCTAAGCGGCGCAACATGGAAAAACACGGAGCTTGATCCCGGTTATCCCATGTATGCTTACGGTATCCTTGCGGGAGATAAGGTTCGTCTGATGATCTGCATTTATGAGGCGGGCGTGGGTCAGATGGAGCTGTATTATCTGAACTTGTTTACCATCCTTTGTAATCTGATCCAGGTTTCCTTCCTGCGTGCACTGGAATATCAGGAAGCCATCGAGGATGAGAAGTATTATGAAGGCACTACCATTCTGATGCCCGAATACTTTGATCAGGAACTACAGTCACGAAGGAAGATGGCAGATGCCGGTGTGGCAAGTTATGTGCTGCTGC
>JAFZNL010000280.1 GCA_017550925.1 Lachnospiraceae bacterium
CCCACGGTGCGTTGAACATCACAGGCGCCATCGAGAATTCCTGTAACTATTATTTTTATGAGGCGTCTTACCGCATGAGTTTTAAGGACGGGATCTATGACAGTGACACTGGTCTGTTGAAACTGGCGGAGTATGCTGACAAGTTTGGTCTTTCCGAAAAATCCGGGATCGAGCTGCCGGAGAGCAGCCCGAAGGTATCCGATTATGACGCCATCCGTTCGGCTATCGGACAGGGCACCCATAACTATTCCACGGTGGGACTTGCCAGATATGTGACCACGGTGGCAAACAGCGGAAACTGTTATAATTTAAGTCTGATCGATAAAACGACGGATACAGACGGAAACCTGCTGAGGGAATATACACCGGAACTTCGGAACAAGGTGGAACTGTCAGACAACACCTGGGCAGCGATCCATGTGGGTATGCGCAAGGTGGTAGAAGCAAAAGAGTATTATTCGGAGATTCCTTTCGCGGTGGCAGGCAAAACTGGTACGGCACAGGAAAACAAGCGCCGTGCCAACCACGCCCTCTTTGTCTGCTATGCACCCTATGACAATCCGAGGATGGCTATGGCCTGCCGTATCGCTTACGGATATGCATCGGATTATGCGGCGCAGGTTTCCGAAGAAATTATCAAGTATTACTTTGGCGTGGAAAACGAGGACGAGCTGATCACAGGAAAAGCAAGGGAAACTTCAGCAGTCCAGAACGCAGGAGACTGATATGTTTAAGAATTATCGTCTGAGGGACTATGATTTTAAACTGATCCTTTATCTTTGTGCGGTTACCGTGATCGGGATTCTGGTCATCGGGTCCGCGCAGGAGGGATATGAAAAGAGACAGCTTGTGGGTTTTATCGCAGGCTTATTTCTCATGATCCTTTTGTCGCTGTTCGATTATTCGGTATTTTTGAAGCTCTATTGGGTGTTTTATGCCATCACGATCGTACTGCTTTTATTGGTGCGTTTTTTCGGTCATACGGTCAATAATGCGAAGCGTTGGGTGGAGATCGCAGGTATTCAGTTTCAGCCCTCGGAAGCGGCAAAAATCCTATTGATTTTATTTTATGCACAGTATATGATGAAAAGAAGGGAAAAGATCAGTTCCTTAAAGAACATTCTGGTTATGCTCATCCTATTAGCGCCGCCGCTGTACATGATCTACAAGCAGCCGGACCTGTCTACCAGTATCCTGATCATGCTGGTATTTGCCGCACTTTTGTACGTGGGAGGATTGAGTTACAGAGTGATCTTCGGCTTCCTTGTGGTCGCGATTCCCATCGGCGTGATCTTTTTGACACTGGTGCTGCAGCCGGATCAGAAGATCATCAAGGATTATCAGCAGACCCGTATTCTAGCATGGCTCAATCCGGAGGAATATTCCACGGCTGAGGGGTATCAGCAGGACAATTCCAAGATGGCCATCGGCAGCGGGCAGCTGACGGGAAAAGGCCTGGACAACCAGGATATCAGTTCTGTTAAGAACGGAAACTTCATCTCCGAACCGCAGACGGACTTTATCTTTGCGGTAGTGGGTGAGGAGCTCGGTTTTGTGGGCAGTATGGCGATCGTCATATTGTTGCTTTTGATCACGCTGGAATGTCTTTTGATCGCCCGAAAGGCGAAAGATGCGGCGGGAATGCTGATTGCAGCGGGAATGGCGGCGCTGGTGGGGTTCCAGAGTTTTATGAACATTGCCGTTGCAACAGGGCTGATGCCCAATACGGGAATTCCGCTCCCGTTTGTCAGTTACGGACTGACTTCACTTCTGAGTCTGTATATCGGTATGGGGATCGTGCTGAATGTCAGGCTGCAGGCGGAACGAAAAACAGTTTCTTATACAGAGCTGGACACCTTGTAAACTATGTATCGGGAGGGTATCAATGAACATTGCTTTGATCGCACATGATGCGAAGAAAAAGCTGATGCAGAATTTCTGTATCGCTTACAGAGGAATTTTAAGCAAGCATGACCTCTATGCCACCGGAACCACCGGAAGGCTGATCGAAGAGGTTACAAATCTGACGGTTCATAAACAACTGGCCGGACATTTAGGCGGAGAGCAGCAGATTGGTGCGCAGATTGAGAATAACGAGATCGATCTTGTGATCTTTCTGCGGGATGCGCTTTCACCCCAGGGCCACGAACCGGATATCAATCATGTAGTAAAGCTTTGCGATATGCATAATATACCGCTGGCTACAAACCTGGCAACAGCAGAACTCTTGATCAAGTCGCTGGCCAGGGGAGACATGGAATGGAGAGAAATGTACAAATGATGCGAAGGCGCCTTGCGGTATTTGCACTGATGGCTGTTATGGCAGTGACACTGCCCGGCTGCGGGAAAAAAGAGTTTGCGATGCCTTATCAGCTGACCCCCGATGTTTCGGCCTTCGGAATGGAAACGGGAGGCAGTGTGGATCTCGGAAATGAAAGTTTTGCAGCTCCCTTTGCTTCATCTCTTTGCGTAAGGGATGATACGACGCTTTCCGTGGATGCCGTGGATCTGACACAGGCATCTGCCGGGATCTTATGCGATGTCAATACCGGACGTGTGATCTATGCAAAGGATGAAACGCTGCAGCTGGCACCGGCTTCCCTGACCAAGGTGATGACAGCGCTGGTGGCATTGGAAAACAGCACTCTGGATATGAAGCTGACCGCATCCGAGAACGTGCAGATATCGGAATCCGGTGCAACGCTTATGGGACTGGCACCTGGCGATTCCATGACAATGGATCAGGCATTGCATGCGCTATTGATGCAGTCCGCCAATGATGCGGCCGTGCTGATCGCTGAAAACATCGGCGGTAGCGTGGAAGGTTTTGCAGAAATGATGAATCAGAAGGCAGCTGCCCTTGGGGCAACGGGGTGCCACTTCGTCAATCCCCATGGCCTGACAGCTGATGGGCATTATGTGACTGCCTATGATATGTATCTAATCTTTGCTGCAGCAATGCAGTATGACACTTTTAACCAGATCATCCACACGGACCATTATGAAACTCTGTACAAAGACAGTGAAGGAAATGGCAAGCCTTACGAGGCAGGAACCACCAATCTGTTCTTAAAAGGCGATTATAATCCGCCGGCTGGTGTTACGGTGGTGGGCGGAAAAACCGGGACCACGAACGTGGCCAGAAACTGTCTGGTGTTGCTGTCCCGTGATTCTGCGGGCAATCCTTATGTATCCGTGATCTTAGGCGCCGCTGAGAGAGGAATCCTCTATCAGGAAATGGTTGCACTTTTAGGGAAAATCGGGTAAAGTGGTTGTCTTTTTTGAAAAAACAGGATATACTGTTACATAGAATATTAACACTTAGGAGGGCTACTATGGTACAGCTTATTGTTGGTAACAAGGGAAAAGGAAAAACCAAGCATCTGCTTGATAAGGTAAACTCTCAGGTGCAGGAAGTATCCGGTAATATTGTATACCTTGATAAGAGTGCAAAACATATGTATGAACTGAATAATAAGGTAAGGCTCATCGACCTGTCCCAGTATGGGATCGGCAGCAGTGATGGGTTTGTCGGTTTCCTGTATGGCATCATTTCACAGGACCATGACCTGCAGCAGATGTATCTTGACAATTTCCTGACTTTGGCAAAACTTGCGGATGATGCGGACATCACCCCCATTGTTGAGCAGCTTGAAGGAATGGGCGAGAAATTCGGCGTTGATTTTATTCTCAGTGTTGGACAGAATGAAGCAGAGCTTGCAGCAGGCCTGAAGGACAAGGTGATCGTATCCCTGTAATCGACACATGAGATCGAAGTTTGAGGCACAAACATGGGCAGCCCCGGGATACCGGGGCTGTTTTTGGGGAAGAAGATTCCCGGGTAAGGTGTCTTGGAAGTGTGTTTTTTGAAGAGAGATAAGTTATAAATTGAGTAGAAGACAGAGTCAACGACAAAGACAAAGTAAAAAGATCACGAATATTGGTGATTATCAGAAAAGCAGGCCCCTGAACATGAATATCGGACTGGCGGTCATGCTGGTTTTGTTTGTCTATATCCTGATCTATGTAGTGGGATATCTTCGAACCAAGCATGTTGTCAGCTACGAAGTCGTCAAGGGGTCCCTCAGCGTGTCCAATGTGTACGAAGGCATTGCGATCCGAAGCGAGGAGGCATACCCCTGTGAAGGTGCGGGATATCTGAACTTTTTTGCAAGGGAAGGAGAGCATCTTGCGGCCGGCGATCTGGTTTATTCCATTGATAGTTCCGGTAAGATCGCTGAGATGATGGAAACACAGCAGGAAGAGACCCTTTTGTCAGAAGAGGATCTATCCAAATTGCGGCAGCAAATGCTTGGTTTTCAGAAGGAATTTACGCCTAAGCAGTTCGGAAGCGTTTATCCGTTTACGCAGCAGATCTCTTCCACAGCACTGAAATTATCGAATTACAACATGCTCGACCAGCTGAATTTGATCAGCGGCGGAGAGAGCGCGAACTTTGTCTATGCGCCGAAAAGCGGCGTTGTGGTATTCGGCAGTGACGGTCTCGAAAACCTGACACCCCAGGCTGTGACCATGGAACTGTTTGAAGAAAAACCGCAGCGGACGTATCCGCAGTCTGGAGCCCTGGTTACGGATCAAGAAACAGCATACAAACTGATCGATGACGAAAATTGGTCCATGGTGGTGCCTATGAAACCGGAACGGGCCACAGAGCTGGAAGAAGCGGAATACGTCAAAGTTCGTTTTTTGAAAAATCAGTACGAATCCTGGGCAAAGGTAACCACACTGTACAACACCGACGGTACCTTTGTGCAGCTTGATTTTACCAATTCCTGCATCACCTTTGCGCAGGACCGTTTCATCAATATCGAGATCCTGCTCTCCCAGGAGGAAGGGCTGAAGGTTCCCAACAGTTCCATCGTGGAGAAGGATCTGTTCATGATCCCGAAGGAGTACAGGATGGATTCCCGCAATTCCAAGGACGGCGGCTTCTGGCGCCGTGAGATCGACGAGAACGGAAACGAAAAAGATGTATTCGTGGATTGCAAGATCTACCACAATGACGATGAATACTACTATGTAGATATGGAGACCTTCCATTCCAATGACCGCATCGTCATGCCAGAAACCGGAGATCCCATCTTTACTGTCAGCCAGATGAAAACCCTGACCGGTGTTTATAACATGAACAAGGGATATGCGGACTTTACAGTCATCACGATCCTGTACCAGAATGACGAATATTCCATCATCAAGTCCAACACACGGTACGGTCTTGCGGAATATGACTTCATCGTGCTTGACGCCGCGAGTGTAAAACCGGATCAAATATTGAATGAATAACGGACGCAAGCCCGCAACTTCATTTGCTTGCAGAAATGAAGTTGCGGATTTGCGGACGAAACAAACATGAAGGAAAGAAGTGATTTGACTGCGAAGCAGACAAATCGCGATTTCCGAATGTTTGCAGGATTGCGGGAGCTGCGTAGCAGCGAAGCAATCCGTTATTCATTCAACAACAAGGAGAGAGTATGAGCCTTATAGATAACTACAACAGCGTCTCTTCACGCCTTAGCGCCGCCTATGAGCTGGGCAAAAGTGCGGGCACAGCGAAGACGGAGCCGGTACTGATCGCCGTCTCCAAAACCCATCCGGCATCGGATATTCAGGAGCTTTATGATGCCGGCGTCCGGGTGTTCGGCGAAAACAAGGTACAGGAGCTTTGCGAAAAAGAAGAGATCCTGCCAAAGGATATTGAGTGGCACCTGATCGGACACCTGCAGCGTAACAAAGTAAAATACATCGTGGGAAAAGTTGCGCTGATCCATAGCGTGGACTCCCTTAGGCTGGCAGAAGAGATCAGTAAGGAGGCGGGAAAAGCCGGGGTTACCTGCGATATCCTGTTAGAAGTCAATGTAGCAGAAGAAGAGTCAAAATTCGGGATTTCAACCGCTGAGACAGAGGAACTTGCGCGGCAGATTTCGGTCCTTCCAGGGGTGAGGATACGAGGGCTTATGACCATTGCTCCCTTTGTGGAAAATCCCGAGGAAAACCGCGTGTATTTTAGGAAATTAAGAGAATTATCTGTTGACATTGCAGGGAAAAACATTGATAATGTATACATGGATGTTCTTTCCATGGGTATGACGGGAGACTTTGAGGTCGCTGCGCAGGAAGGCGCGACTTTCGTCAGAGTCGGAACAGCAATCTTTGGACAGCGATCATACCCTGTTTAAGCATTTTTAATTGACCAACTTAAGTAAATGGAGGAAATGGAAACATGAGCTTGATGGACAAGATGATCAAAGGGATTAACTTGAACGAGGATGATCCGGATAATGATGATTATCTGTACGATGACGGTTATGATGACGAGGATGAAGAGGTTGAAGTAAAGCCGAAACGGAGTCTTTTCTCCAGACCGCCTGAAGCGGAAGAAGAGGATGAGGAGCCCGTCAGGAGCCAGCCGAGAGTACTTCGCAGCCGTGAAAAAGTAACACAGATGAAACAACAGAAGAGAGGGAATGAGGGTATGGAAGTTTGTGTGATCAAGCCGGTAAATGTTGAGGATTCCAGAGAGATCACGGATACATTGCTTGCAGAGCGTACCGTGGTATTAAACCTTGAAGGCGTGGATGTGGATGTAGCACAGCGCATCATTGACTTTACTTCAGGTTCCTGCTATGCGATCAAGGGTAATCTGCAGAAGATCTCCCATTATATTTTCATCATCACACCGCCCAGCGTTGATATCTCCGGAGATTTCCAGGATATTCTGGCAGGCAGTTTTGATGTGCCGAGCATTACACCGGAAGGCTGAGAGATCCGATAGAAGAAAACGGAGTTTTTCGATGAGATTCATAGCCGACGGGGCAGATGCCCGGAAAGTGATCTGACAGTAGTAATGAAACGCTTCCTGCCTTTTTGGGCAGGAAGTTTTTAGATAAGGGAAAGAGAAAATGAGTGTAAATGAAACGGAACAGAGCAGCCGCATGAGTGTCAAAAATCCCATAGGAAAGGATTATGACATTGTCATCGAAGATTCCTTTGATGCGCTGCCCGGGGAAATAGAGAAACTGGACCTTGCGGGGAAAAAAGCCTGCATCATCACGGATACGAATGTGGAGCCGCTGTACGGCCAGACGGTAAAAGAGAAACTGTCTAAGGTATTTTCCGAAGTTTCAGTCTTTGCTTTTGAGGCAGGTGAGCAGAATAAAAACCTTGCGACTGTGCAGAAGATTTATACGCACCTGATCGAGGGGAAATTCGACAGGAAAGACGTGCTGATCGCCCTTGGCGGCGGCGTTGTTGGAGATATCACAGGGTTTGCTGCGGCTACATATCTGCGGGGCGTGGATTTTATCCAGATACCCACCAGCCTTCTGGCTATGGTGGATTCCAGCGTCGGTGGCAAGACCGGCGTGGATTTTGACAGTTATAAAAATATGGTGGGCGCTTTTCATATGCCGCGGCTGGTCTATACTAACACAGCCGTACTTGAAAGCCTTCCGAAACGGGAGTTTGCCTGCGGGATGGCAGAAGTGCTCAAAGCCGGTCTGATCAAAGACGGTAACTTTTATGGATTTTTGATCAATAACTTGTATGAGATCGATGACAAAGAACCTGAGGTCATGCGGGAGCTGATCGCCACCAGCTGTGATATCAAACGAAAGGTTGTGGAAAAGGACCCGACGGAACAGGGTGAGAGGGCTCTTTTGAACTTCGGGCATACCATCGGACATGCCATTGAAAAGGCAAAGGGCTTTGCTCTTTCCCACGGGGAGTGCGTGGCCCTCGGCAGCGTGGCAGCAGCTTTTATCTCCTACAAAAGACAGCTTTTATCCTTCGATGAATATTATGAGATCCGGGATATGTTTGTGCCCTTTGACCTGCCCATCACCGTGCGGGATATCGATCCTGAGGAGATTTTGAAGCTGACAAAAAATGATAAGAAGATGGATGGCGGTAAGATTAAATTTATACTTTTGAAAAAGATCGGCAAGGCGGTTATAGAGACTGATGTAACCGATGAAGAACTTCTTTCAGGTATTGGCGAGATTTATGTGTCCGAAGAGGACCTGAAGGAGTAGGGGAGGAATTTTGGCAATGGAGAATCAGGCAGTATGAGCACAAAGACGCAGGAGCAAGGTCAAAAGGTCCCTTGGCTGGTTTTTGACGTGATCTTTACGGTAGTTTTGCTGATCGCGGATCAGCTGACCAAAAAGGCAGCGGTCAGCCATCTGCAGGGACAGCCGGATATGATCATCTGGGACGGCGTTTTTCAGCTGCATTATCTGGAAAATAAAGGCGCGGCTTTTTCCATGCTGGAAAATGCCAGTATTCTGTTTATCATCGTAGCGATTATTATGCTGGCTGTCATCGTTTATGTACTGACGAAAGTCCCGGCAGGGAAACGGTATATGATATGGCATATCTGCCTGTCTATGATTGCAGCCGGCGCCATCGGAAATATGATCGACCGGATCAAGCTGTCCTATGTGATCGATTTTTTGTACTTCTCACTGATCAATTTTCCGGTGTTCAATGTAGCAGATATCTGCGTGACCGTAGGCGTTGCCCTGCTTTGCGTTTTTGTATTGTTTGTCTGGAAGGATGAGGATATGGAGTTTCTTTCCAGGAAAAAGGCAG
>JAFZNL010000281.1 GCA_017550925.1 Lachnospiraceae bacterium
CTTAAAATACAGAAAGGAAGTCATTTATGGAAAAATTAGTAATATCCTGCCCTCATTGTCATAAAAAAATCAAAATTCTAAAAAAAGCAGCAAAATATAAATGTCCTCATTGCTCCAGCATCTGTGTTATTTCTTCCATAGCACTTTTTCTGTTTGTCATGCAAAACTATTGCGCGGCATATTTCATCGTATTGGGCCTGCTGTTTCTTGCATCTCCTCTGATCTTCAAAATGCATTACAGTCTTAAGATACGATCAGGCCTGTATAAAATGGAAACCGGCGAAAGGCTCAGGGATGCCATGGTGCGGCCGGGTTATGACCTATTTCATGGAAACAAAAAGGCGGATACCATTCTGGGGATCGTGTTGGGCGTCATCCTGCTCGCAGGGATCATCACGTTCATCGTTTCGCTTCGAATGATAGGATGAGCGTTTTTCGATTGAAATTCTGATATTTCTCCGATTAAATTGAATACTATTCCGATTGGAAATCTGAAATCCGAAGATGGCATGATACGGTCTTTACAACCGGGCAATTTGGCAGTATTATACAGTAAAGATAACTTTAGTAAAAATATCTTTAGTGAAATAGTTTTACTGAAACGACTGATATCTTGATAAGGAGCGAAAACATGTGCAAGAGATTTATAGGAAGGGAACAGGAGCTTAAAAGTCTTGAGGAAGCATATGCAAAAAACAGCTTTCAGATGTGTGTTTTATATGGCCGCCGCCGGGTTGGGAAAACAGCTCTGATAAATGAGTTCATAAAGAATAAGGAGCATATATTTTTTACGGCGATTAAGGGCAGCCTGGGTCGCAATATTGAACTATTAAGTGAATGTGTCACTGAATTTTTTTATCCGGATGTTCCCGGGTTGATGTTTACAGACTTTAAGGCAATTCTTAATACAATTACCCAAAGGATCGGCGATAAAAAACTCATTTTCGTTATCGATGAGCTGCCGTATCTTGCCGGATCAGATGAATCCCTGTTATCGCTTCTGCAGTCGGAAATAGACCGAAACTGGCTGAATAAGAACATATTTCTTATTCTCAGCGGATCATCCATCAGTTTTATGATAGATGAAGTCTTGAGTGCTAAAAGTCCGATATACGGCAGAAGGACAATGCAGATTGACTTAAAGCCATTCGATTATATCAAAGCAGCAGATTTTGTTCCCGACTATACTCCGGAGGAGAAAGCAATCTGTTATGGTGTGACTGGAGGGATTGCAAAATACTTATCCATGTTCAATCCGGACAAATCACTGGATGACAACATTGTTGATCTGTACTTTACACCTTCGGGATTCCTTTATGAAGAACCGCATAACCTTTTGGTGCAGGAATTCAGAAATGCTCCCGTATATGGGGATGTGATATCCGCAATTGCCAATGGCGCAAACAAAGCAGTCGAAATAAAAGATAAGACAGGTCTTGAGGCAGCATCTGTCCACAATGTATTAAGCCATCTGACAGAGACCAGGATCATTGAAAGGAGCTTATGTATCACAGAAGAGAGTAACAAAAAGAAAGTACAGTATATCCTTTCTGACGGTATGTTTTCATTCTGGTACCGGTTTATCCCCAGGGCAATACCGCAGATAGAGATTGATAACGGGAAAAAGTATTATCAAAGTTTTGTTAAACCTAAAATGCATGAGTATATGGGAAGTATATTTGAGACCATGTGCCGTTACTATCTGCTGCTCAATTCATTTTCGGACTTAAGTCCGTGTATGATCACGGAAGTAGGTAAATGGTTTGGGACGGATCCGCAGAAAAGAGAGCAGACAGATATTGATGTAGTCGGACTGGATAAAGAAGAGGGCAAGGCTGTTATCGGCGAGTGTAAATTCAAAAATGAAACCATGGATAAATCAGTTCTGGACGTGCTGATCAGCCGTGATGGATTACTGGATAAAAAATATTCTGTAGTTTCATACTATCTGTTTTCATTATCGGGATTCTCCGATTGGCTTGTTAAAAATGCGGAGGAAATGAATACAAAGCTGATTTCACTGAATGAAATGTATTAGAACGTCGCAGCCGGTTGCTTATGGCTGCTTCAGCAGTAACCACCATAAAGTCTTAAGGATTGCCACAAAGGGCGGGTTATGGTATGATAATACATTGCAGTGCAATAGGCAAATATGAAAATACGTTGCAAAACTACTGAATTTATTTAGGAGGAGCAATCATGAGCGATTTCAGAAACGGAACCAAATGCGTACAGGCAGGTTACAGACCGGGGAACGGAGAGCCGAGGCAGATCCCCATCGTACAGTCCACGACCTTTAAATATGATACCAGCGAGGACATGGGAAAACTCTTTGACCTCGAAGCAAGCGGATATTTTTATACCAGATTGCAGAATCCTACCAACGATTATGTAGCGGCAAAGATCGCAGACTTAGAGGGCGGCACCGCAGGTATGCTGACTTCCTCGGGACAGGCAGCGAACTTTTTTGCGCTGTTCAATATTTGTGAAACGGGCAGCCACATCGTATCTTCTTCGTCAATCTACGGTGGCACTTTTAACCTGATCGCTGTGACCATGAAGAAGATGGGAATTGATGTAACCTTCGTATCCCCTGACTGCACCAGGGAAGAGTTGGACGCGGCTTTTCAGGATAACACCAGGGCTGTGTTCGGCGAGACCATCGCAAACCCGGCGCTGACTGTGCTTGACATCGAGAAGTTTGCCACGGCGGCTCATGACCATGGCGTACCTTTTATTATTGATAATACTTTCCCGACGCCTGTGAACTGCCGACCCATCGAGTGGGGCGCTGATATCGTGACCCATTCCACCACGAAGTACATGGACGGCCACGGCGTTGCAGTGGGCGGTGCCATCGTGGATTCCGGAAAGTTTGACTGGATGGCGCATGCGGATAAGTTCCCCGGACTGACCACGCCGGATGATTCTTATCACGGTATTGTTTATGCGGAAAAATTCGGTCTGGAGGGCGCTTTCATTACCAAGGCAACAGCACAGTTGATGCGTGATTTCGGTTGCATCCAGTCGCCTCAGAACGCATTTTATCTGAACCTTGGACTGGAATCACTGCATGTGAGAATGCCCAAGCACGTTGAGAACGGCCAGGCTGTGGCTGAGTTTTTGCAGAGTCAGTCGAAGGTGAAAAAAGTAAGTTATCCGGGTCTTCCTTCGGATCCTTATTTCGAGATCGCAAAGAAGTATCTGCCCAACGGCGGCTGCGGCGTTGTGTCCTGCGAGTTAGAGGGCGGACGTGCTGCTGCAGAAGCATTTATGAAAAAACTGAAACTGGCAGCCATCGAGACCCATGTGGCAGATGCAAGAACCTGCTGCCTGAACCCGGCAACTTCTACCCACAGACAGCTGACAGACGAGCAACTGGAAGCAGCTGGCATTCCTGCAGGACTGATCCGTATCTCCTGCGGTCTGGAAGACAAGGAAGATCTGATCGCTGATATCGAGCAGGCAATGGGTTGATTTGCTGAGATTGACTGGAATATTGGAAACAACGGATCGAAATACTACGCAAGAATTGGCTGTCTGATGGTTGTGATATCTGGGCATCCGGGTAACCGGATAGTTGGGTGCTGAGTATGAATAGATTATTGATTAAGAATGGCATCATCGTTGATCCTTCCAGCGACCGAAACGAAAACGGCGAGGGAATGTACCGGTCGGATATCCTGATCGCGGATGGGAAGATCATAAAGATCGCCTCCGCCATTACCGAAACGGAAGATGCGGCCATGGGCGCGCAGGTTATTGATGCCAAAGGCCTGAAGATCGGGCCGGGACTTGTGGATGTGCACGTGCATTTCCGTGATCCGGGTTTTACCTACAAAGAAGACATCCAGACCGGTGCGAAAGCGGCTGCGGCGGGCGGTTTTACCTCGGTTGTCATGATGGCGAATACAAAGCCTGTTGTGGACAATCATGAGACCCTGTCCGAGGTGCTGGAAAAAGCAAAGCAGACGGATATCCATGTTTACGCCTGCGGCGCTATCACCATGGGATTTGGCGGAACAGAATTGGTAGATATGCCGATCCTGAAAGCACTGGGTGCGGTCGGTTTTACCGATGACGGGATCCCGATCTTGGATGAAACGATGGTCAGGCAGGCAATGGAAACTGCAGCAGACCTGAACGTGCCCCTCAGTTTCCACGAAGAAGATCCGGCATATATTGAAAACAACGGGATTAACAAAGGCAAAGCCTCCGAGCATTTCGGCATCGGCGGCAGCGACCGGATGGCGGAGATTTCGCTGATCCGGCGGGATGCGGCCCTTGCGCTGGAAACTGGAGCCATCTACGACTGTCAGCATATCAGCACCAAAGAGGGCGTTCAGTTGATCCGCGAGGCGAAACAGACCGCGCAGAAAACCGGCAAAGGCAGGATCCACGCTGAAGCAACGCCTCATCATTTTTCACTGACAGAAGACGCGGCTATTCAGTACGGCACTCTGGCGAAAATGAACCCGCCCCTGCGGGAAGAGGAAGACAGAAAGGCCATCATCGAAGGACTGCGGGATGGCACCATTGACCTGATCGCAACAGATCATGCACCGCATAGCAAGGAAGAGAAGGAAAAGCCCATCACCGAGGCGCCCAGCGGCATCATCGGTCTGGAAACCGCGTTTTCGCTGGCGGTTACAAATCTGGTCAGACCCGGCCACCTGAGCCTGAAGACCTTATTCGACAGGATGAGTTGGTCGCCGGCAGCCATGTATCACCTTCCCTGCGGAAGGATTGCGGAAGGCATGGCAGCTGATCTGGTGCTTTTTGATGAGGCGGCAAAAGTAAAGTATGATACATTCTGCTCCAAATCCTCCAACAGTCCCTTTACCGGGCAGGAGTTGTACGGGAAAGTATGTATGACAATCTGCGGGGGACGAGTGGTATATACTGCATCAGAAATTGAAACAGATGTGGATTCGGATTGATAGATGCAAATTAAATAGATAAATAAAAGGCGAATAAAAGCCTTCTCCCTACGTGGGGAAGGTGGCACGAAGTGCCGGATGAGGAGCCTTGAAAAATCGATATCAAAAACAGGATAGTTATATGAGCAAGAAAAAAACAACAGCAACCGTATATTCCCAGAACGAAATCTCCGAAGGTATCTTCGATCTGTGGCTGGAGACAGACCTAACGCAGGATGCGAAGGCGGGACAGTTTGTCAGCCTCTTTTGTAAAGAAGGCTCCAGACTGCTTCCGAGACCCATCAGTATTTGCGAGGCAGATAAAAATACCGGCAGGATCCGGCTGGTCTATCGCGTAGCAGGACAGGGAACGGCTGAGTTTTCCGGACTTGCAAAAGGCGATACCGTATCTGTTCTCGGCGTGCTGGGAAATGGTTTTCCCTTAGAAGAGGCAGACGGGAAAAAAGTGATCGTTATGGGCGGCGGTATCGGAATTCCTCCCATGCTGCAGACCTGTGTTTCCTTGAAAGAACGGGGTAAGGCAGAGGGCATCACGGCTGTGCTGGGTTACCGGAGCGAGCAGTTTTTATGGCAGGATTTTTCCGGGGCTTTGACATCGGATGCAGACGGACTTTTTGCCGCAACGGAAGACGGAAGTTTCGGCACACCGGGTAATGTACTCGACGCTATTGCAAAGGAGAATATCACAGGAGATGTGATCTTTGCCTGCGGTCCCATGCCGATGCTGCGCGCCATCAAAAAGTTTGCAGAGGCTAACAATATGAAAGCCTATATTTCCCTCGAAGAGAGAATGGCCTGCGGCGTAGGCGCTTGCCTTGGCTGCGTTTGCAAAACCACGAAGGAAGATGAGCATTCCAAGGTGCATAACAGCAGGATCTGTACGGATGGTCCGGTCTATGCGGCAACAGATGTTGCGATTTGACAGTTGACAGGGATTTGCGGGATGCTCGCACATGCTTGCATGGGAAGAGCAGACAGCAAGTTCCTGTCGATACTGCGAAGCAGTAACTCCACCGACATCGAACAGACAGCCGCGTAGCGGCAGTAAAGGTGCGAAGCACCGGGTCTGTGAGATAGGAGCGTGGAGAAACTGTGAATAATGAATATAACATAGAAAGCGAGTAACAACATGGCAGACAAATTGATCACCATCGAAAATGTGAGCGCCGGGATTGAAGACGAGGACATCCTGCGCGGCGTGAGCCTTTCCATCGGAGAGGGCGAAACCCACGTGCTGATGGGACCCAACGGCGCAGGTAAATCCACGCTCGGAAATGTGCTGATGGGAAATCCGGTGTATAAACTTTCCGGCGGCAAGATCTTTTTTGACGGTGAAGAGATCACGGGAGAGTCCGCAGATAAAAGGGCGCGCAGGGGAATGTTTTTATCCTTCCAAAATCCCCTGGAAGTTCCGGGACTTTCATTAGATGAATTCATCCGCAATGCGATTCGTCAGAAGACCGGCAAGCCCATCAAGATCTTCCAGTTCAAAAAGCAACTGGCAGAGGCGATGGCACTTTTGAATATGGATGAAAGTTATGCGCAGCGCGATCTGAATGTGGGCTTTTCCGGCGGTGAGAAAAAGAAAGCCGAGATCCTGCAGCTTCTGATGCTGCAGCCCAGATTCGCAATTTTGGACGAGACCGATTCCGGACTGGATGTGGACGCTGTGAGAACGGTATCCCAGGGCATTCGCGAGTATCAAAAAAAAGAGGACGGTGCACTTTTGATCATCACCCACTCCACGAAGATCTTAGAGGCGCTTAAGGTTGATCATACCCATATCATTGTGAAGGGTCAGATCGTAAAGAGCGGCGGACCGGAACTGGTTGAGGAGATTAATGAAAAGGGATTCGAGGCTTTTCTTTAATGTTTAATTTATCGCAACAAACAGAAACGGAAAACAAATGAGTGACCAAATAACAAATTCTGAAAAGAATAAAATTACCGATGCACCTGCGATGCGGCAGGATACGCCCATCGATATTTCGGGAGAGCAGGACCGGATCCTTTTGGAAGGGACGCAGCGGGACCTGTATGATTTCAAAGACGAAGAGCGGGAAGAGGATTTTTACCGGATCGAGGCTGGTCTGACGGAGGAGATCGTCAGGGAGATCTCCCGGGAAAAGCATGATCCCGATTGGATGCTGGAGTTTCGGCTGAAGTCCTTAAAACTATATGAGCAGATTGAAGTACCTGACTGGGGCCCGCCCATCGATGGCCTGAATATGGACCGGATCGCGACCTATGTGCGTCCGAAAACAGATATGGCAGGTAGCTGGGATGATGTGCCCGAGGACATCAAAAACGCTTTTGACAAACTGGGAATTCCCCAGGCGGAGCGGGAGTCTCTGGCCGGCGTCGGAGCGCAGTATGATTCCGAGCTGGTTTATCACAATGTCCGGGAGGACGTGGCAGCCAGCGGCGTGGTTTATACGGACATGGAAAGCGCCCTGACCGGGGAATATGAGCAGATGGTCAAGGACCATTTCATGAAACTGGTGCCGCCCACGGATCATAAATTCGCGGCGCTCCACGGCGCAGTATGGTCCGGCGGATCATTCGTTTATGTGCCCAAGGGCGTGAAGGTGGAGATTCCGTTACAGTCCTATTTCCGGTTGAATGCAAAGGGTGCGGGACAGTTTGAGCACACCTTGATCATTGTGGATGAAGGCGCTGACCTGCATTTCATTGAAGGGTGTTCGGCACCGAAATATAACGTGGCAAATCTCCACGCAGGCTGTGTGGAATTGTATGTCAGAAAAAATGCCCGCCTGCGTTATTCCACGATCGAAAACTGGTCCAAAAACATGTATAACCTGAACACCAAACGGGCGATCGTGGAAGAGGGCGGCGTGATCGAATGGGTATCGGGTTCCTTCGGATCCCATGAGTCTTACCTGTATCCCACCTCAGTATTGAAGGGTGACGGAAGCCATGCGGAATTTACCGGCGTGACTTTTGCAGGAAAAGGACAGAACCTGGATACCGGCGCAAAAATGATCCATATCGGGAGGAATACTTCTTCCTTTATCGATACCAAATCCATTTCCAAAGGCGGCGGCATTTCCACTTACCGCAGCAGCGTGGAGATCCGAAAGAGTGCTGAAGGATCCAGAGCATCCGTAAACTGCGGATCGCTGATGCTGGATTCCGAGTCCCGTTCCGATACCGTTCCGGCTATCGATGTGCGGACGGACAAGGCGGACGTGGGGCATGAGGCAAAGATCGGACGGATCAGTGACGACGCAGTCTTTTATCTGATGAGCCGCGGCATTTCCGAAGCAGAAGCCCGGGCCATGATCGTCAGCGGTTTCGCATCGCCGGTCAGCAAGGAACTTCCTTTGGAGTACGCAGCCGAAATGAACAACCTCATCAAGATGGAGATGGAAGGCGGCTGACGCGGGAGAGTTAAAGGCTTCCTCCTGGCGAGACGGCTGTCAGCGTAGCAGACTGATGAGGGACATAAATAGTTGCGAAATATACATTGAGGTATAAATTATGAGTATGGCAGTCAATCATCTGCCGGTTCTGACATGGAACCATCTGAAACTGAACAGAGAACAGTTAGATACGGGATATACAGCCGAAAAAGTTAGCAATGGCTTACTTTCTGAACCGATCAATCTGAAACTTCCGGAAGGCATCCGCAGGGAACGAGTTAGCAATGAGCAACTTTCTGAATATATCGAAAGCCTCGGCGTTCAAAATCCGAAGGAGGCAATCGTCGCAGGGAAGTTCCCAATTTATAACAGGCAGCGTTTTGCCACCGGAATGGGAAAAGACGTAGATGAACTGTTATCCAATCTGGATGCGGATATCATTACCGTGGAACCCGGTTTTTCTTCAGAGCAGGCGATCAAAATGCAGCACAGCTTTGCAGAAGGAAAGGGCGGTTTTTCCAAATTGCTGATCCATGCAAAAGCCGGGACGGAGAGCACTTTTATCCTGCATTTATTTGC
>JAFZNL010000027.1 GCA_017550925.1 Lachnospiraceae bacterium
ATATCCCCCTTTGTCATAATCCCGGGCAGGGCCTGCGTCGCGATCAAAAACGCTTTCTTTTCTTCCTGCAGCACTTTTGCCATTTGCAGTGCTTCCACTTTTCTCCGGACGGTTTCCGACTGACAGATCTCTTCTTTTAAAAGTCCCCTGTCATTCAGGATCCCCTTAAGATTGCAATAATCCTGCGCGGTCCTGAAGATATGGCCATTTGTTTGCTCAGCAGGAATCCACTCGTCCATTTCCTCCGATACAGTCGGAGGCATAAACAGACTCATGATCAAAGCACTGTCCGTGTCGCCATTTTGATCACATAAGGCAAACACACTACTCCCCTTACTGTCTCCGACATAGGTAAAGAGGTATTCCTTCTGATATGCGCCTTTCAGCACGGTGGAATAAGGCTGATTCCCGTATCCTGCGTATTTGACCCAGGTATCCACAGACGCTTTGCCATTTACCGGCACATCCATAAGCATGACCGTTGCTTCTGCGTTCGGCGTTTTCTTTATGATACCATCCAGAAACACCTTGATCTTTGCATTCTGTCCGGAGGGATTTATGAGCTCAAAATATGTCTCATATCCGCTTGTTTCGTTCTTCTTCGGCCAAAGCTCATCAAAAGAATATGCATCGCTGACTACGCATTCCTCTGTGCCCATGATATAAGAAATCCCCAGCCTGCCCGGCATATACCCGGATAAGCCCTCCGCGAAAGGACCTTTTGTGATATAAAGCCCGCTGCTTTCATTCCAAAACGCCTCGAGCATTTTGGTAACGCCGCCTGACCTGCTGGTCACATAGACTTTTTCAGGGTGATCCCCTCCCGTAAAACCGATCCTAAAGGCATAATCGCCAGTCGGCTGGAAAGATGCGCGCTTCCCTTCCTTTTGCAGGGCCAGAAGATCAAAGGTTTCTTCTTTTTCATTGTTTTTGATCACCAGATCAAAAGAAGACAACTTCGGCGCCTTTTCCACGCAGGTGGTCTTTCCGTAAACTGTGACCCCCGTGCCGCCTTTCTCCTGCGTTCTTGCCTCTATGTAATAGGTAGCCGGCTGCAGGTCTTCGGAAAGGGTTATCTCCTTTTCAAAAAAGCCGCTTTCAGTAGCCGTAGCAGAATCTTTGTATTTGCCGTCAACATACAGTTTCACTTCTTCGCCGGGCACCATGTTACCGGAAATGGTCAAAACCGGAGAGTCTGTCAATTCCGGAAGAAACAGTTCATATTCCGGCTGCAGCTCATTGATCGCATCGATGGTATCCTGGAGGATCCTCCGCCCATCTTCATCCCTTGCCGTCACGAAGGCGTAACTTTGCAGCTGATACTGATCCGGATCCGCGCGCTCAGCATCAAAGGTTACCTCAGCGCAATCAGATAAAACCGTCACCCTCAGTCTGCGGCTTTCTGCAACATAGGAAAAATCCTTTGCCGCAACGCCGTCTATCTTAACGGAATCTCCCAAAAGCTGCGTCCCCTTCGGAACATAAATTGTCACAGTCTGCTCTGTTACTTTTCCCTGCTTTTCCTTTCGAAGCTGATAAGCCGCAGAAAAATGCAGCACCTTCTTATTCCCGTCCTTGTCTGTCTGCAGCGAAAACCGTGAATGAGCGCCATCGATCAACTGATAATAAGAATCCTCAAATGCCTCTCCCGAGGATTGGAACAAAAAGCCCTTATCAATACACTCCACCACATGTTTGGAATGATAGTCGCAAAGGATCGTCACATTTTCACTGTCTATCTTCTTATCATTATCCATCAGAAAATATGAAGGCGTCAGCGTAGCCCGGGTAGGCACAGTCAGCATCTCAAGACTCGGACATTTCTCAAACGCACTCTGATAGATCGTTGTTGCGCAGGCCGGCATACTCACCCGTTTCAGATTTGTACATTTGCTGAACGCTCTGGCACCGATGGTTTCCACAGTATCCGGCAGTTCGATCTCTTCAATCCCTGTACACTCTTCAAACAGAAATCCCGGGATCGTCTTGATGCCCTCCTCGAAGAACACATTCTTCAGCGCATCGCAATTCTTAAATGAGCTATAGCCTGCTTCTTCCAATGCCTTCGGGATCATCACGGACGTAAGGCTTACGCAATCTGCAAAAGCCCAGGACTCCAACTCTTTCAGGCTTTTGGGCAGATTGATATCCGTCAACTTACTGCAGCCGCCAAAAGCCTGCTG
>JAFZNL010000282.1 GCA_017550925.1 Lachnospiraceae bacterium
GATAAGCGGATCGATTTTGTAGGCGGGATCCGCGGACTGGGCGAACTGGAGAGGCGCTGTCATACCGACTGCGTCCTGGCATTTTCCATGTATCCCACATCCATGGCGGAACTGTTTGCCGTGGCGGATGCAGGGCTTTTGATGCCGCCGAAGTCCACCTGGTTTGAGCCGAAGCTGCGGAGCGGGATCTTTATACATGAGATCGAGCGGTGAAAGCCCCTCATCAGTCGACTTTGGCGACAGCTGTCTCGCCTGTCGGGTCACCGCTCCGCTCCGGTCGGTGCAGAACCGACGTCCCCCGGGTCTACACTTCGTTTCGGTCCGCGCCAAGCGGATGTCCACCGGACATCCGGCGCCATCGTGCACCGGTCCACGCTGGACACGCGCCATCGGCGCGTAGCGACCACCAAGGGGGAAGCCTCGTATTGATTAATTGGGGTCTGATCGATAACAGAAATAAAAGTGATTGGGTATATGATAATAGAGGGAGGTACGGATCGTGACAAAGAAACTGTATCGCATGATGAACTGGGCGGATATTGAGGGCATTGTATATTCAGAAGATGACAATCCCCACAGGCTTCTGGCACCGCAGAAAAAGGGCGCGAACATTCTGTTTCAGTTTTTCTATCCGGGTGCTGTGAAGGCATGGGTTGTGATCGGCAAGAATAAATATGCCATGGAACTGGCGGATGAAGAGGGATATTTCGCAGTTCTGGTTCCGAGGGCTGACTTTATCACCACACCGGACATTCCGGCATACACTTATGAAGTGAAGATGGAAAAAGGCCGGGCAAAGGAAGTGGAAGATCCTTACAGGTTCGAGCCCCAGATCAGCAAAAAAGAAGCTGATAAGTTCAATCAAGGGCTCCATGATAAGGCGTATGAGATCCTTGGCGCGCATCCGAAGACCATTGACGGGGTCCGCGGCGTATATTTCGCAGTCTGGGCACCCAATGCACTGCGTGTCAGCGTAGTCGGCGACTTCAATGACTGGGATGGCAGGTTCCATCAGATGCGCAGGCTTTATGACAGCGGCATCTTCGAGATTTTTGTTCCCTGTGCAAATGTAGGAGATAATTACAAGTTTGAAGTAAAGATTCGTTCCGGTAAAGTTTTCCTGAAAGCGGATCCTTACGGGCTGGCAGCGCAGCTTCGTCCTAACACAGCATCTGTGATCGCAGACCTTTCTTCCTTCCGCTGGACGGATGAAAAGTGGATGAAGGACCGGAAGGCATTCAAGGCAGATACAGCGCCCATCAGTGTCTATGAACTGCATCTGGGCTCATTTGCAAAGCCGGAAGGAGAAGATGCGCCCCAGTTTTATAATTATAAAGACCTGGCACCGAAGATCATCTCTTATGTCAAAGATATGGGATATACCCATATCGAGCTGATGCCGGTAATGGAGCATCCGCTTGATAATTCCTGGGGGTATCAGACTACCGGGTATTTTGCACCCACAGCACGCTATGGAACGCCGCAGGATTTCCAGTATTTCATGAATGAGATGCACAAGGCAGGCATCGGCGTGATCCTGGACTGGTCCATCGCCCATTTCCCGAGGGATGCCCACGGCCTTGGCTATTTTGATGGCACACACCTCTATGAGCACGCAGATCCGAGACAGGGCGTACATCCTCATTGGGATACCCTGATCTTTAACTACGGCAGGCCGGAAGTAAAGAACTTCCTGATCTCCAGCGCCATGTTCTGGCTTCGTACTTACCATGCTGACGGTATCCGCATGGACGCTGTATCCTCCATGCTGTACCTGGACTATGGCAGGGCTGACGGGGAATGGATCCCCAATATGTATGGCGGAAAAGAAAACCTGGATGCCATCGACCTGTGCCGCAGTCTGTCAGAGCTGGTACACGGGGCAAAAGACGGCGCCCTGCTGATCGCAGAGGAGTCCACCGCATGGCCGAAGGTGACCGAAGCACCGTCGGAAGACGGTCTGGGCTTTGATTTTAAGTGGAATATGGGTCAGATGAACGATATGACCGAGTATATGCGGTTCGATCCTTTCTTCCGGGGACAGCATCACGGTCAGGTGACCCTTTCCATGGTGTATCATTATAGTGAGAAGTTCATGCTGGAAGTCTCCCATGATGAAGTAGTTCACGGAAAGTCTTCCATGATAGGAAAGATGCCCGGCGATATCCCGGAGAAGTTTGCAAATCTTCGTGCCTTTTATGGTTTCATGCTGGCACATCCCGGCAAAAAGCTGTTGTTCATGGGCCAGGATATCGGTGAGTTTGACGAATGGAATGAAGAACGCTCCGTGCAATGGGACCTGCTTACCTATGACAGCCACAAAGGTCTGCAGACCTACGTGAAGGCATTGAATGACCTGTATGCGAAATATCCGGCCCTTTCTGTTATGGATTATGATCCGGACGGCTTTGAGTGGATCAATGCGATCTCGGCCAATGAGAACGTGGTTGTATTCCTTCGCAAGTGCGAGAAAGAACAGGAATTCCTGCTCATAGTCTGCAACTTTGCCAACGAAGACCGCAAGGAATACCGTGTCGGCGTTCCGTTTGCAGGCAAGTATAAAGAGATCCTCAATTCCGATGCCAAGAAGTTTGGCGGCAATGGCTTTGTAAATGTCAGGGCGATCCATTCCGATGAGCAGGAATGGGATAACAGGGATAACAGCATCGGCTTCAAGATGCCGGCACTGTCCGTCCAGATCTTTAGTTATACGCCGTTTACGGAGAAAGAACTGGCAGATATCGAGCGCCGCAAGGAAGAGGACAGACAACGTCAGATCGAGCTGCAGAAGCTTTCCGAGGCAACTGAGGCTGAGAAGGCTGCAAGATTGGCAGCAAACGAAGCAAAAGAAAGGGCAAGGATCGCCCAGGAAGAGGCCAAGATCGCTCTGAAACATGCCATGGAAGAAGCAAAAGTAGCCGAAGCGCTGGAAAAAGAAGCGAAAGAGCTGGAAAAAGCTGCCAAAAAGGCAAAGGCGAACCGTGAGCATGTGAAAGAAACGGCAAAATATCTTTGATTGTGCATCATACAACCCTGCAAGGTGAAATTGTCTAATTATTGACTAAAAATCGGGCTGATTTTTGTAGATTATTTCGGTTTTGCTTGACATAACATGCATAAAAGTTTAGAATTGTAGTGTTGTATGTTTTGAGAATTGAGATATGGTTATATGGTATCCCATTATCATATGTGTACAATGAAAACTAAATAAGGAGGTGCTCCTGTAATGCCACCAATTGCAATTGCTGTGATCTGCGTGATCGTTGCACTTGCGGTTGCGATTCCGGTAACGGTCAAGGTAGCCAAATCCAACGCTTTGAAGGAAATGGAGACCAAGGTCGGCAATGCGGATGAAAAGGCAAGGAACATTATCGACGAAGCCATCAAGACAGCGGAAGCCAAGAAGAGAGA
>JAFZNL010000283.1 GCA_017550925.1 Lachnospiraceae bacterium
ATTTGGACTGATCAAAAGAAGCAGTCGCATGATTTTCCCAGCCGCAAAAAGCCCCCATGCCAGTTCGATCAACCTCCGCATTCTCTTTCCGTCCTTCACGGAAATAAAACCAAGTACCATAAAGGTCCCGGTCATCGCCAAGTATGCACTATCGGAATTCTGGGATACCAGAGTCGTAAATCCCACCATACAGAAGATTCCACTTAAAATATGAAGCCATTTCTTTTGTCCGATCAGATACAATCCCATCATAAACGGGAGAAATGTACACAGAAAACTGGAATACCAGGATGATTGTCCCAGGGTGGAAAGAAAGTTATAATACTTCGGATCAATTCCTTCATAGGTATGCAACGGATCGATCAGCATACGATGCAAAATCCCGAATATATAGGCCAAAAAAGATGTACCTGCTAAGGTGGCGATCACAATCACATAATCTTTTGCAAATCGTGACAGAATAAAATATAAAAGCACAAAGGTGACCTGCGCATATAGTCCCATATACCAACCGGGATAACCCATCAGATTCTCTTTTAAGTAGTGATTGTTCAGAAAATATGAGACCAGCGTAAAGATCAGATATGCGATCACAAACCGGTCCGTCACGGACAGATTCTTCCAGTCTTCCTTCAGATTCCATTCTTTCCATGTAAAGAAGGCATAAGGGATCAGTGTTAATAAGCTGATCACCAAACCGATACCTGCAAGCCAGCCATATACATGAAACTTGAATTCACCGACCTTGTAATACCCATCCTTCAATGCCAGTGGTAAGATCAGACAAATAAGAGTCGGCAAAAGAACCGCTTCGTATTGAAGAAACGAGGTGGTGATATCTTTTCCGACATTGACTTGTTTCTTTTGTTTCTTTAGCTTGGCCATGGGGCTATTTTATCATAATCACAGGGGTATGTCAAAATGTGTGCGTTTTCATCCTTCACAAAAAGCAGGAGCCGAAAGGCTCCTGCTCTTCTGCTTCCTATATGACTTTTTGCTTCAACGTTTCTTCTCTTCCTCAGGCAGTTCAATGCGGATTTCCTTTGTTCTGATCTCTTCAAGGAGTCCGTCCATAAACTCAGCGAGGGGTTTCTGGCCTTCATTGCCTTCATAGCGGCTGCGGACGGAAACAAGGCCCTGTTCCTGTTCCTGCTGGCCGACTACCAGCATGTAAGGCACTTTTTCAAGTCTTGCCTCACGAATCTTGAAGCCGATTTTCTCGGAACGGTTGTCAACGCTGACATCCACGTTAGCATCTGCTAACTTTTTGCGGATCTCTTCTGCGTAATCTGCGAATTTCTCGGATATGGGAAGTACGCGTACCTGTTCCGGACACAGCCAGGTCGGGAATTTGCCTGCATAATGCTCGATCAGCCATGCAAGAGTTCTCTCATAGCATCCCATAGAAGTTCTGTGGATGATATAAGGGCGTTTCTTCTCGCCGTCCGCATCGATGAAGTACATATCGTAGCGCTCAGCCAGGAACATATCCAGCTGGATCGTAATCATGGTATCTTCTTTACCGTATACGTTCTTTGCCTGGATATCCAGCTTCGGACCGTA
This sequence comes from Lachnospiraceae bacterium, assembly GCA_017550925.1. Lineage (GTDB taxonomy): Bacteria > Bacillota > Clostridia > Lachnospirales > Lachnospiraceae > RGIG7926. The sequence continues at coordinate 1,564 of JAFZNL010000283.1, forward strand.
GAAAGCTGCCTCGCCCTCTTCTTCCGTATACTCAAGTCCGATATCATCCAGAATCTCACGCATTGCATTCTGTACTTTATCCCAGTCCTCAGCTGTACCGAGGTACTTATCCGGATTCTTCGGATCCCATTTGCTCATCCGGTACCATACATCGCCTTCCAGTCCAAGTGTGGTCAGGCAGTATTTTGCCAGTTTCACGCAGTTTTTAAATTCGTCAGCAATCTGCTCCGGCGTACATACCAGATGTCCCTCAGAGATCGTAAACTGGCGCACTCTGGTCAATCCATGCATCTCGCCGGAATCTTCGTTCCTGAACAGGGTACTGGTCTCACCCATGCGGTAAGGCAGGTCTCTGTAGCTTCTCTGTTTTGCCTTATATACGAAATACTGGAACGGGCAGGTCATGGGACGAAGCGCCATAACTTCTCTCCCCTTATCGTCCGTATAAACCTTATCCTGGGCATTTTTCATGGCATATGCCGGATCGGAATAAAGTTTCTGATCCTCAAGCGCTTCTTCTTCGCTCATCAGGTCATCATTTAAGACAAACATGCCGTCTTTGTAATGGAACCAGTGATCGGAAAGCTTGTAAAGGTTGGACTTTGCCATGTAGGGGGTTTTCGTCCTCACATAGCCCCATTCCTTATCCTCGGTATCCTCGATCCAGCGCTGAAGCTTCTGGATGATCTTCACGCCCTTGGGCATGATCAGTGGAAGTCCCTGTCCGATCACATCCACCGTGGTAAACAGCTCCATCTCTCTGCCGAGTTTGTTGTGATCACGCTGTTTGATATCCTCCAGATGTGCCAGATATGCTTCTAGCTCTTCTTTCTTGGCAAAAGCCGTACCGTAGATACGCTGCAGCCTTGCCTTATTGGAATCGCCTCTCCAATATGCCATGGATGAGGAGATCAGCTTAAATGCTTTGATCCCTTTGGTTGACATAAGATGAGGACCGGCACACAGATCCACAAAGCCCTTCTGGTCATAGAAGGAAATCTGCGCATCCTCCGGCAGATCCTGAATGAGCTCTACCTTGTAGGGTTCATTCCGCTCTTCCATGAACTTGATGGCTTCTTCTCTCGGCAGTGTAAAGCTGGTAAGTGCATTGCCCTCTTTAATGATCTTTTTCATCTCAGCTTCCAGGTTATCCAAATCTTCCCTGGAAAAAGGCTCAGAATCGAAATCGTAATAAAAACCTTCATCAATGGCCGGGCCGATGGCACATTTTGCCTCGGGAAACAGACGCTTTACCGCTTCTGCCAGCACATGGGACGTGGTATGACGGAGGGTACGGAGCCCTTCCGGATCATTTAAAGTTAAAATAGAAAGCTCGCAGTCCTCGGAAATCTCCGTTCTCAGATCCTTTACTTCGCCGTTTACCAGACCTGCACAGGCTGCCCTGGCAAGGCCTTCACTGATATCCTTTGCAATATCTATAATAGACATGGCGCCGGCATATTCTTTGACGCTTCCATCTTTTAAAGTAATTTTCATGTTAGCTCCTTTCAGCTACGGACTATGAAGCGTTGCGTCCGCAGCACTTCTTATACTTTTTACCACTGCCACAGGGGCAGGGATCGTTGGGGAACACCTTTGCTTCTTTGACAATGGTCGTAGAGCGCTTTTGCTCTTTGTAGAGCTCAGCGCGCTTCTCCTCATCAAAAATGGGCTCCCACTCTTCCAGGCCATACAGCCAGTCAGCGTCAGCAGCTACCATGTTTTTATAAAGCAGTTCCTTGTCGAACACCAGGGAAACCTCGGTATCCTCATCCATCTCCTCGATGGGATTAGGTGTAACAAGGGAATCATTGATACCATCCAGAAAACCGGTCATGGTCATAATGTCAAGATTATATTTTTCAGCCAGCTCTTTCACTGTGCCTTTCACTTCCTGATCCGGATCTGCAAGCAGCTGTTTATACACTTCCTTTTCCTGCAAAAAGTAAGCCTGCCACAACTTTTTCAGCTTACCCTTGTCTGCTGTCTCCGAATATGCCATGCTTCTCCACTTTTCTAATAATGCCATCTCTTTCTTCTCCTTTTTATTTCTTATATTCTTTTTTAAATTTCACTCAGATCGCATTGATGTTTTATCCATGTTTTAACGCATAGACTACTACAATTCTCTTTATTTGTCTACTACTATTTATCGGAAATCTTATTCCCCCTCATCAGTCACCTTCGGTGACACTACATTCTTTCACCGGCTTATTCCGTCGGAACTACCATCTTCGTTTCCATGGTTTGTTTTCCATTCACATCTGTTTCGCTGATCTCGACGCGGTAGCTTCCATCTGCTTCCGGTGTCAAGGACATTTCTTCCCTGCGATTTATGCCATTGGACATATAGGTCACCCATCCCTGACCGAGCATATAATCGATCTTCATATACTCATACTGGTCTCTTTTGGTATCCACCTGCGATACGCCAACATAATGATTCAATGTAAAATCAAAAAACTTGATGTCCAGCATCGCCATGCGCTCTTCATCTGTCAGTTCATCCGGCAGATCCATGTAATCGTTAGTGAAAAGTTCCCTGTCCTTCTGATTCAGACTTGTCAGCATCACGCATTTCTGGTAGTCCGTAGCTTCGTTGAATTTTCTGTAAAAATGATTAATCCTCTGATCGGTGATGATCTCCTTTGCCCTAGGGATCAACAGCATAATAAAAATCACTGCCACTGCGATCATCGCGATCATATAAAACCGTTTGGAATGCAGCTCTCTACGATACCAGAAAGGAAGCTTCTTCTGGGTTTTCGCCTCCTCCTGATGAGAATATAGGTTTTCCAGCTCCATATCATCCGGCGCAAGATCTTTCAGAAAATCCGCCAGGTTATCATATCTGTCAAAATCATAGAGTGCCGTCGCCTTCATGATGGCATCCGACTGAAAATCCATGATTCTTGTTTCCGAATCCTTCGGTGCCTTCGCCTCTTTGCCGTCATTGACTCTCTCATAATAGGGCGGCAGTTCTTCTCCCGTTGTATAACGGTAAAGCAGGGCGCCGATTGCAAACAGATCTGCCTTCGGTCCAGGCGTCGCATCCTCCACATACAGTTCCACCGGTGTGTAACCATCCCTGCGGATAGCAGGATTCTGGAGTCGTTCCGATGCAATTTTTTCACAGGGATCTGTTAGATGTGACAAAATCGGTTTCCTGTCAGGTGTGATCAGGATCGTATCCGGACTGATACTGCCATGCCAAAAACCCTTCTTATGCAATTTGTCCAAAAGAGCAAACACCGGCTTTAAGTACTGCAGCAGATCTTCCACCGTAAACTTCGCGCTGTGTCTTTTCAGCAAAAACTGCGACAGTGTGACAGCATCAGCAATGGTTTCTTCCACACAGTAAACCGTACCATTCTCTTCTAAGTAGGATAAGATGTTTCCTGCATTTTCCAAAGGATACAGACCAATCATCTTTTTTGCCCTGGCAATCATAGCGCTTTTCAGGGAACTGAAGATTTCTTCATCCGAATACAGCTTGATGCTGATGTCCTGCTCTTCCCCGGCAGCACGCTGAGTGATGGCCTTCGGGAACAATTCGTGGATCAGCACGTCTTTTTTCCGGAAGATGTCATATCCTCTGTAGGTTGTCACAATGTCATTATCCGAAACCAGTCCGTCTATACGGAACCGGTCTTCACCAAGCATTGTATGCAACCTTAAATATGGCTTTTCAATCGGTTTTTCTTTTTTATTCATATCTTACTTTATCCTTGGCGCTTTTCAAGTCAGCCGTATCATGTATCAAATATGCCTCTTCCGTTATTTCAGGAGTTTTATTTGCACCTTGCTTTTTTCCATATATCTATGTATCATTATGCTCATATCCGGCTGTCAGATCCGGCCGCATCAAAACGATGCCATATTTCAGCGTACCAAATCATCACCATAGCATATATTATATAGAAAAGAGGTCTTTATGGAAAACCGATACAGTACAAAGCAACGCATAGCAGCGATCATTGGGCTCGTTCTTACTTTTGCCCTTCTGATTGGTCTGGTATTATCAGCTCTTTTCGATCAGAGCGGACGCCTGTTCCAGGCTTTCCTCTTCGCTTCCATCGGTGTGCCAATCCTTTGCTGGATCTACATCTGGCTTTATGGCCGCATGACCGGCAAGAAAACCATTGCAGATTTCAGACCGGAGGGTGATACACCAACTGATGGGCAGGCATCTGAGGATGCGTCGACATCTGATGATGACACGATCACAATATCTAAGAGACATCCGCACCAGTAATTATCAAAATAATCTATTTACGCCTTCAGCGGGCTCTCTCTGTAGATGATATCCTCTCTGCCGGGTCCGTTGGAAACCATGGTGATGGGATAGCCGATCTCCTTCTCGATGAATTCTACATACTTCTTGCAGTTTTCAGGAAGCTTGTCAAATTCTTTGATTCCTCTGATATCTTCATCTTTCCAGCCGGGCAGATATTCATATACCGGTTTTGCTTTTTCCAGTTTTGTCGTTACCGGGAAGTCTTTCGTTACTTCGCCGTCGATCTCATATCCTACGCAGACAGGCAGCTCATCCAAATATCCGAGCACATCGAGTACAGTGAATGCTACATCGGTAGTTCCCTGCAGACGGCAGCCGTATCTGGATGCCACGCAGTCAAACCATCCCATTCTTCTGGGTCTTCCGGTGGTTGCGCCGTACTCGCCGCCGTCACCGCCGCGTCTTCTCAGTTCATCAGCCTGTGCCTCATCCAATATCTCTGTGACAAAAGCGCCTGCGCCAACTGCGGAAGAATAAGCCTTGCAGACTGTTACGATCTGTTTGATCTCATAAGGCGGAAGTCCTGCGCCGATAGCACCATAGCCTGCCAATGTGGAAGAAGATGTTACCATGGGATAGATGCCGTGATCGGGATCTTTCAAGGTTCCCAGCTGGCCCTCTAACAGGATCTCTTTGCCTTCTTTAATAGCCTTATCCAAAAACGCGGATACATCGCATACATAAGGCGCTACCATATCCCGGTACTGATGCAGCGTTTCCAAAAGTTCCGCCGGATCGATCGCCGGTTTGTGATACAGGTGCTCAAGCAGCACATTTTTCAGTGCGCACACCCTCTCCACTTTTTCCTTCAGCACCTCTTCATCAAAGAGCTGGCTTACCTGGAAGCCGATCTTAGCATATTTATCGGAATAGAAAGGCGCGATACCGGATTTTGTTGAGCCAAAGGACTTGCCGCCAAGTCTCTCTTCTTCATACTGGTCAAACAAAATGTGATAAGGCATCACGATCTGGCATCTGTCAGAGATCAGGATCTTCGGCATGGGAACATCGCGGTCCGTAATGGATTTGATCTCATCCATCAAAACGGGAATGTTCAGTGCAACGCCGTTTCCGATAATGCTCGTTGTATGGTCATAAAAAACACCGGATGGCAACGTATGCAGGGCAAATTTGCCATAGTTGTTTACGATGGTATGGCCGGCGTTTGCGCCGCCCTGAAAACGGATGATGATATCGGCTTTTTCAGCCAGCATATCCGTGATCTTACCTTTTCCTTCGTCTCCCCAGTTTGCTCCGACTACTGCTTTTACCATGATGTTCTCCTTTTTTGTTATTTCAATCTATTGGTTTCGTTTATCTGTAACCCCTCAGAACATTATTTACTCATTTGTATCCGCCAACACACCCTTGTTCTTCACAATGTAGTCCACCAGTGAGATCACTGTCAGGATGGTCGCGATCCAAAACAGGATCTGGGCAAAAGCGCACAATCCGATATAAAGCGGCGATGCACTTGACGGATCCGCACTGTTTGATGCCCCGGGTACACCCAGTGCATTGATCAGGTATAGCTGTACCACAACTGCGATCATGGTCACTGCTGTCTTCCATTTTCCCCACCAGCTGGCAGCGATCACTTTTCCCTGCTCTGCTGCGATGAGGCGGAAACCACTGATGATGAATTCGCGGATGATGATCACGATGGTCATCCAGGTGGGTACCCATCCAAGTACCGAAAGGCAGATCAGCGCGCTGCATACCAGCATCTTATCCGCCAGGGGATCCGCAAATTTCCCGAAGTTGGTCACCAGGTTATATTTCCTTGCGATCATCCCATCAAACATATCTGTAATGGAAGCCACTGCAAAGACGATCAATGCAGCCCATTTGAAATTTGGATGATTTGGTTCATTTAGTAAAAATGCCACAAAAAAAGGCACCAGGATCACCCTCAGCATGGTTAGCTTATTGGGCAGGTTCATTTTCATATTTGTTCCTCTAACTCTCTAATCTACAACATCCGCCAGTACGCCCACCAGATCATAGTCTCTTGCTTCCGTGATCCGGACCCTGGCAAAATCGCCGCTCATCAGCTCCGCATCCGCTTCCACAAACACCAGTCCGTCAATATCCGGTGCATCCATATAGCTTCTGGCCACATATGTGTATTGCCATGTATGATCAGCAGTTTCTTCTTCGTCTGTCAGTCGACCTTCGATCATAACAATCAAGTCCTTACCGACCTGGGATTGCGCTTTTTCAAAAGCGATCTGCTGTTGTAATTCCATTAAATAGGACAGGCGGTTTTGTTTTTCTTCTTCCTCGATCTGCCCCTCAAATTCCGCTGCCGCAGTATCTTCTTCGGCAGAATAAGTAAATACGCCAAGTCTGTCAAAGCACTGCTCTTCCATGAAATCCGCAAGGATGTTCACATCCTCTTCTGTCTCGCCGGGAAAACCCGTGATCAGCGTGGTACGGATACAGATATCCGGACATACATTCCGCAGCATTGCTATCTTTTCTGACAGCTGCTTTCGGTTCGTCCATCTGCCCATCCGCCGCAGGATCTCATCAGAAGCATGCTGGATCGGCATGTCGATATAATGCAGGAGTTTCGGCTGGTCTGCGAACATCTGCGCGATCTGCTCTGTGATCTCCTCCGGATAACAGTACATCAGCCGGATCCATTTGATCCCGGGGATTTTTGCCAGTTCATCGATAAGCTTTGGCAGGCTTTTTTCCCCATACAGGTCAGTGCCGTAAAGAGATGTCTCCTGCGCTACCAGGATCAATTCCCGTACGCCGGAGTCCGCAAGCGCCTTAGCCTCGCTGACAAGCTGCTCCATAGGAAAACTCCGATAGGAGCCTCTTACTTTCGGGATAATGCAGTAGGTGCAATTTTTTCCGCAACCCTCTGCGATCTTGAGGTAAGCAACATGACCACCTGTAGAAAGAATGCGGCGTCCTTTGTATACCGGACGGTTGATATCCTCAATATATCTTGGCAGCTTGCTGTGCCGAATTGTTGCTGGCTGGTCCGAATTCCGGTCACTCTCTGATTGCTCATCATCTGCCAAATCCGATATCTCCTGATTCAGGCAGGTTCTGATCGCTTCTGTGATCTGATCGATGGCCATGGTCCCGACAATGGCATCCACTTCCGGAAGATCCTTTTCAATCTCCTCCTGGTAACGCTGTGCCAGGCAGCCGGATGCGATCAGGGCTTTCAACTTTCCTGTTTCTTTGAGTTTACCAAGTCGGATCAGCTGCTCGATGCTCTCTTCCTTCGCATCCCCAATAAAGCAACAGGTATTAACAATGATCACATCTGCCGCAGTTTCGTCATCCGTAAACAGATAACCTGAATCGGACAGAAATCCCATCATCCGCTCGGAGTCAACAAGGTTCTTATCACAGCCAAGGGACATCAGCATAATCCTGATGTCCTTTTTTTGATGATCCTTATTCAATTGATCCAGCATTTGTTTCTGCTGCATGGACACGCTTTATGCCTCTTCGCCTTCAGCACTGTCTGCATCTTCTGCTGCGTCACTTGCCGCATCAGCTGTTTCTGCTACTGCCACAGTTTCATCAGCATCCTCTTCTGTGTCTTCGCCCATGATCTTGATCATGCCCTTATTAAGCTCATCCACTGCGATGGAAAGCGGTTTTCTGGTCTTGCCGTTTTCCTTTTCGGGCACCAGTGCATCCTGACCAGCTACAAGCTGTCTCGCACGTTTTGCAGTTGCCATTACGATGGAATAACGTGAGTTGATCACCGGTTCATCGCCGGGCTCCACTTCACTGTTTACCACCTTCATCAGTTCCGAATAAGACGGATGTATCATTGTATC
>JAFZNL010000284.1 GCA_017550925.1 Lachnospiraceae bacterium
TATCCACCCTGATCGATACTCCCGGTGATGATATCCGTGCGCGGCTGAACACCCTGAATATCAAAGCAGACGGCAGCCCCGGTAACGTCCTGGCCATTGGACAGATCAAGGCAAACTATACGCCGGGCGGAAACTATTACGGTTCCACAAGATAAAAAATCAAACAAACAAGAACCGGGCAGGAAACCTACCTGCCCGGTTTTTTCATATCCCATTTTAGTTCATCATTCGTTGATTGGATTCGTCATCCATATCAGGCTTCCTTTAGAAGATGACCTGATCGCCGCCCATCTGCTTGCCCAGGTTTAACTTCTCTTCTGCCTCGGCAATAAAGCCGTCGATATTTCCGGAAAAGTCATACTCAGTCAAACCGAAGGTCATGGTAACGCTGACACCATCGCCTTCATAGAAGATAACCCTTGCTTTGATCTTTTCCCTCAGGGTAAACATTTTGTTAAAGATTTCATCGCCGTTTTTTGACGGGAACAAAAGCAAAAATTCATCGCCGCCCCATCTGCAAGGCGTTCCTATACCTGCAAGCTCGGTCTGAAGAATGGAAGCTACTTCTCTGATAACGATATCACCGCATTTGACTCCCTGCTCCTCATTCAGTTTCCGGAAGGAGTCAATATCACACATGCAAAGGGTATAATTATCTTTCTTATGTGCCTTCAGGAACGTTTTGATCGCCTCGATGGCGCCGCCCCTGTCCATAAAGCCGGTCATTTCATCTGTTCCGGCAGGAATCTCAGCCGCCTGTGACGTGTCTGCAGTTGCAGTCGCTCCGGCGGAGGTGTCTGATGTCATGGATACACCCGGTATACTGTTGCCACCACTCTTTTCATACTTTCTTTTTCCGCAGACTGCACATTCCCAAACTTCATAATCATCTTCGGGAGCAGAAACTTTCGTCCAGTCATGTTTTCCCATTCTGCATGCCAAAACTTTAATGCTAGCCATTTTTCCAGATCCTTTCTTTTGATATGTTTTACTATATCCTTTTCTGTTATGGCACCCTCAATACTATCAACTATCTATACATTATATCATAAAACCTTGTTTTCGTACACAAAATATGTAATGTGTACGAAATTTTTTCAAATTTGCACATTTTTTCGAGCAATTATCACTTTCCGGGCAAAAATGTTTACTGCCACTTTTTCATATGTTTCTTTTCCATGACGATCAGCAGCAGGCTGTCCTTGGTAAAAGCTTCTTTTGGATCCACGAAACGCCAAAGTTTTCCCTTTTCCCGGATAGCTACCACATTCACGTTCATTTTGTGGCGCAGCTGCAACTCGATCAGATTCTTGCCGATCCAGTCTTTCTTGGGCTCCATCTCGATCATGTACATGTTTTCATCCAGCTCAAAAAAGTCCTTAAATGCACTCGAGATCAGGATCCGTGCGGAACGCATGCCGCCCTCTCCTTCCGGATCGAGGATCTTGTCCGCACCGACTTTGAGCAGGATCGATGACATCCGCTCCGAGGAAGATTTGGCAACAACAAAGGGTACTCCCTGCTCCTTGGCTACTGCAACGGACATAATGCTGGGTGCTAAGTTCCGCCCCATGGCTGTCACCACGATGTCCATGTTTTTCAGGCCCAACTGCAGCACTTCATCTTCGTTTGCCAAATTGGCGCAAACCGCCGATGTACACTTGGATGCATATTCATCCACCAGTTCCTCATTACAGTCCACCGCCAGCACATCCGCACCCATCCGGTACAGGCTCTCTGTCAGGCTTCTTCCGTATTTCCCGAGTCCCAAAACAGCTACTGATTTTTTCATATCGCATTCCTTTCTTCGTTCTATTCACAGCTTGCGAGTGGTCTTCATTCACGATTGGCCGTGAATACTAACCCTTATCCCACGTATAACTTGCCTTCCGCATGTTTGATCTTATTGCCGGCATCGACGCCCTTGGTAAAGAAGATTGCCATGGAGATGGGGCCGATCCTGCCAAGGTACATAGATACTATGATGATCAGCCTTCCGATAGTATCCAGGTTTGGCGTCAGTCCTCTGGAAAGACCAACCGTAGCCAGGGCGCTGACCACCTCATACAGGGCGTCCGTCAGCGTGATCCCGCCCCTTGTGAGCAGCAACATGGTCATGACCAGCACAGCACACATACTGACGAAAACCACTGCCGCAGCTTTTCGCATCAATTCCTCAGATACCCTGCGGGAAAATACTACGTTCTCTTTTTTTCCGCGGATATAGGAAAAGGCGTTCATACATACCAGAAAAGCCGTTACAGTCTTGACGCCTCCGGCAGTACCTACCGGCGAACCGCCAATGAACATCAGGATGTAGCCGATGACACAGGACAGCTCCGTCAACTGATCCTGGGGCACCGAGGCAAAGCCCGCGGTACGGAAGGTCACAGATTGAAACAGGCTGTTTAAAATCTTTCCGGGCAGGGCCATATTTCCGATGGTAGCCGGGTTATTGTATTCTGCTGCCAGCACACAGACTGTTCCGAAGGTCAGCAGTACAAAAGTCATGATCAAAACGATCTTGGTATGCTCCGTCAGATGACCGATCACTGTGGATACATGCATGCGGTTTTTGATCCCATTTTTGATGCCGTCTATGATATCAAACCAGACCACAAATCCGATGCCGCCCAGTACGATCAGCAGCATGGTCAGCGTCATCAAAAAACCGGAGTCCTGGAAATCCATCATACTGTTGGGTCCTACCACGTCCATACCCGCATTGCAAAAAGCGGAGACCGACTGAAACAGAGACGCCCACAGACCCTTTGCCACGCCAAGAATCGGGATAAACCGGATCGCATACAAAGCGGCGCCAATCCCTTCCACCAGAAAAACGCCTTGGAATACCCTGGTCAGAAAGGACATCAGTCCCCTGTTTCCGTCCACATTCAGTGAGTCACCCAGCAGCATCCGGTTGCTGAGGGAAAATTTCCGCTTTCCGGCCAGCATGATCATAGAACCAACCGCCACTACGCCAAGGCCGCCGATCTGCACCAGCACAAGGATCACAAGCTGTCCGAAGAGGCTCCAATGGGCGTAGGTATCCACCACAACGAGTCCCGTAACACAAACGGAAGTCGTTGCCGTAAACAGCGCCGTCACAACGTCTGTCTGCTCCCCCGCAGCCGTTGCAAAGGGGAGTAACAAAAGCAGCGTTCCGATGATGATGGTCAAAAGGAAACTGACCGGTATGAAATGTGTGGATTTGATCCTGATCTTCAAAATCTACCTCTTTTTGTTAATCATAAAGAATGAGACAGAAAGTTTCTGTCTCATTCGGTTGTTTCTGATTCTCTTTTTCTTATCGTCCCCCACTTACCTTACACAGATGCGGTTTCCTTTTCTGCATTCTTCTCTTTTACAGACTGTGCAAAGCCTCTGATGGCAGAAGCATTGGCGAACTTGCGCATCTTGTCGCCGTCTACCACTACAAGGGTAGGTGCGCTGGTTACCTGATAACGGGATACCAGTTCAGGGCTTTCCTCCGCATCCACGGGGATATATGCGATATTCTTCAAATACTCTTTTGCCAGACGGCAGTTCGGGCAGGTCTTCGTGGTGAACAGATACGCCACATGCTGGGGTGCTGCCAATGTTACTTCGATATCCTTGCCGCCCTTAGCCTTTGAAATGCTCATCACGCCTGTTACGGGGCGCTTTAAGGAGCTCTCCTCGATCACGTACTCACTGCGGTTTGCATATTCCTGAAGCTTGCCGTCGTTCCAGTTCTGAACCGGACGATAGTAGCCTGTGATACGGCTGTAAACTTCGGTGGTCTTGTTGCAGTGCGGGCAGATCTTGACTTCACCCGGCAGATAACCGTGCTCCTGGCAAATGGAATAGGTAGGAGACATGGTGTAGTAGGGCAGTTTATAATTCTCTGCAATGGTCCGTACCAGGTTGGCCGCTGCCTTCCAGTCGGGAAGTTTTTCTCCCAGGAATGCATGGAAGACGGTACCGGAGGTATATAGTGTCTGCAGCTCATCCTGAATGTCGAGCGCATCAAAAATGTCCCTGGTGTAGTCAACCGGCAAATGGGAAGAATTGGTGTAATACGGGGTATCTCCCTCATGGCCTGCGGTCTTGATGCCCGGCCATTTTTCCCTGTCATGCTTCGCCAGACGGTAAGAAGTACTCTCAGCCGGCGTTGCCTCTAAGTTATACAGATCACCATACTGCTCCTGATAATCGGAAAGGCGCTCGCGCATATGGTTCAGAACTTCCTTTGCAAAATCCTGGGTTTTCTTGCTGGTCAAATCAGCCCGCAGCCAGTTTGCATTCAGTCCCACTTCGTTCATGCCCACAAGGCCGATGGTGGAGAAATGATTCTCAAAGCTTCCCAAATATCTCTTGGTATAAGGATAGAGGCCCTCATCCAAAAGCTTAGTGATAACGCCTCTCTTGATCTTCAAAGATCTTGCAGCGATATCCATCATCTTGTTCAGTCGTCTGTAGAAATCATCCTTGCTGCTGGACAGATAAGCGATCCTGGGCAGGTTAATGGTCACAACGCCCACGGAACCGGTGCTCTCGCCGGAACCAAAGAAGCCGCCGCTCTTCTTGCGAAGCTCACGCAGGTCAAGACGAAGCCTGCAGCACATGGAACGCACATCGGAGGGCTCCATGTCAGAGTTGATATAATTGGAAAAATACGGTGTGCCGTATTTTGCGGTCATCTCAAATAAAAGCCTGTTGTTCTCTGTATCGGACCAGTCAAAATCACGGGTGATGGAATAGGTCGGGATGGGATACTGGAAGCCGCGGCCGTTGGCATCGCCTTCGATCATGGTCTCGATAAACGCCTTGTTGACCATATCCATCTCAGCCTTGCAGTCGCCATAGGTGAAATCCATTTCCTTACCGCCTACGATGGCCGGAAGGTTTGCAAGGTCAGCCGGCACGGTCCAGTCCAAAGTGATATTGGAGAAGGGTGCCTGGGTACCCCAGCGGCTGGGAGTATTTACGCCGTAGATAAAGGCTTCGATGCATTTCTTTACTTCATCATAGGAAAGATTGTCTACTTTAACAAAAGGTGCCAGATAGGTATCAAAGGAAGAAAATGCCTGTGCGCCTGCCCATTCATTCTGCATGATACCCAGAAAGTTTACCATCTGGTTGCAAAGTACAGAAAGATGCGCTGCCGGTGCACTGGTGATCTTGCCGGTGATGCCGCCAAGGCCTTCCTGGATCAGCTGCTTTAAGCTCCAGCCTGCGCAGTAACCGGTCAGCATGGACAAGTCATGGATATGGATATCCGCATTGCGGTGTGCCTCGCCGATCTCTTCATCATAGATCTCGGACAGCCAGTAATTTGCTGTAACTGCGCCGGAGTTGGAAAGGATCAGTCCGCCGACAGAATAGGTCACGGTGGAGTTTTCCTTTACACGCCAGTCTTCTACTTTTACATAACTGTTTACCACATCCTTGTAATCCAGGATGGTGGATTTCATGGTACGGAGTTTTTCCCTCTGCTTTCTGTAAAGGATATAGGCCTTTGCTACATCCGTGTAACCGGTCTGTTCCAATACACGTTCCACAGAATCCTGTACATCTTCGATATGGATCTGTTTCTCTTTGACCTTCTCCTGAAAATCAGCGGTCACGCGAAGCGCCAGAAGATCGATGACATCATTGGTATATTCCATGTCAGTTGCCACAAAAGCCTTCATAATGGCATCCTTGATCTTGTTTAAGTCAAACTCCGCTACCGTTGCATTTCTCTTTACTACATTCAGCATAGCAATCATCCCTCTCCTGATTAAATGATCTTACCCGTAACCCCTTCGTTACCGTGTTTTTATTGATATTTCCGATGTTTTCGGTCCCTTTTTTGGTTTACATAAATGCCCAAAAGCGCGACCAAAATTATTGTAACATTTAGGTCTTGTAAAGTCAACCGTCAAAAATCGAAAAACCACAACATATAAGAGGTGTTTTTTTATGTAAACACTATATATGGTATATACGACACGTATGTCAGAAATCAAAAATCCACTGTTTTAGGGCATCTACAAGGAAACAGGCGTTTTTTATCAACCCTTTCTCACCCCTAACAGCCATATTTTGTACAGAATAAAAAACAAAACAAACCTGCCACTTTTTTCGCGGCAGGTTCTTGTAATATATTACAGATTGTTTATTGTCGAAGTATACATAAATAGACTGCTGCCCTGCCGGCGATCGCCCTATCTGGTCTGCAGGAAAGTGTACTCCCGTTGGGCCTGCTCGTGATCGGGATACTGTTGGATATAATCCCTGCAAAGCTGCGCTGCTTTTGCAAAATCTCCCATATATTCATAGGCAACGATCTGATTAAATTTCAGTTCCTGTAATACGGAGGCGTTGCCTTCCATGGCAAGTCCGCTGTTAAAAGCCGTCAGTGCATCCGCATACTCGCCTGTTCTGCACTTGCAAAGTCCCAGCTGATTCCAGATCCTTGCCTCCGGATCGTTTTCAGCCAGATATTTCTGATACAGACCTGCCGCATAATTGGAATCCCCCAGCTGCTCATAGGTCCTGCCCAGCATTAAAAGGGCATCCGCATCGCCTTTGCCGCTGCCGCGGAAAGCCTCCAGATTGTCCCTTGCATTTTCGTAATCTTCCAAATAAAAGTAAATTATGCCTTTTTCATAATCCGACATATCGGAAAGCCTGTCTTCAATGGCACTTGTCAGGTAAGCCCTGCCCTCGTCCTTATGGCCACAGCGTTCCATTACCTGATAGATCCGAATGATCATATCCGTATCGTGATCCGCATAATACAGCGCCAGATTCAGGTCCTCTGTCGCATGGGTAACATCATCCATCTCCATTTTGATGCTGCCACGTAAAAAATAGACATCCGGTCGTTTCTGCTTCAGGTCAGCAATCGCATCCAGCGTGCTGACTGCTTCTTCTTTCATTCCCGCCTTGTACTGCGCAGTAGCCAGATAATAGTTGATATCCGTTTCTACATCAGAAGGAAACATTCCGGCATTACTCAGCGCGTTTTCAAAGGCAGCAACCGCATTTTCATAATCCATGAGTCCCATGTAGGCCATGCCTTCGCCGCGGTAAGCAAGCTCTTTGTCCTCTCCCTGCTCAATAGCACTCTCAAAAGTCGTTATAGCGGTACTGTAGTCCAGCGCAGCCACCTGGTCCATGCCCATGTTTACCTGGGTGTTTTCCTTGCCGCAGCCGGTCAGTCCGAGGAGAACCGCTGCCGCCATCACACAGATTGCCTGCTTTTTTCCGATCTTCTTATTCTGTTTGCAGTTTGTTTGTCTTTGCTGCTTCTTTAATAACATATCCCGACATTTCCTCTGCGTCTTTTCATCCATCTTATGGATCGTCTTTGTCTCTTCTTACGAAA
>JAFZNL010000285.1 GCA_017550925.1 Lachnospiraceae bacterium
CATAACCCAGGACTACGTCTGCTTTTTCTCCCTTATCATTGGGCACGATCAGGTTGACCAGGATGGCGCCAAAGTCCATTACGCTTGCTTCCATGCCGTTGCCGTTTGTCATGGTATAAAGTGTGATAGGCTCGCCCGCAAGGGTTCTGCCGAATGTTTTCGTTGTGATCATAGTGTTCTCCTCTTTTCTATCTGATTTACTCCGCCCCGCCTGCATGATGCCCCGGCGTGGCTCATCGATCTTTCTACAATTCCGTCCTTCCATCCAGCGCTCTTAGGAGTGTAACCTCATCGATATATTCCAGATCTCCTCCTACCGGAACGCCGCTGGCGATCCTGGTGCATTTGATGCCGCTGGGTTTGATGAGTTTGCCGATGTACATTGCCGTGGTCTCGCCCTCCAGCGTCGAATTGGTGGCAATGATGACTTCCTGCACATCTCCCTGCAGCCTTTGGATCAGTTCTTTTAAGCGGATATCGCCGGGACCGATTCCCTGCATGGGAGAAATGGCACCGCCGAGGACATGATAGACGCCTTCATATTTGCCGGTCTTTTCGTATGCTGCCTGATCCCTGGTGGTTTCCACAACCATAATGGTGGAGTGGTCCCTTCTCGTATTGGCACAAATAGGACAGATCTCGCGGTCTGTCAGGGTAAAACATTCTTTGCAATAGCAAATATTTTCCCGTGCCTCGATCATGGCATCCGCAAACATCCTGACCTGCTCTTTGGGCTGGTTAACGATATAAAAGGCCAGTCTCTGGGCTGTTTTTTGGCCGATGCCCGGCAATGATGCAAACGCTTCGATCAGTTTATTCATCATGCCGCTGTACAGTTCCATGTAGTTCTCCTATCAGAAGGGCAGGCTCAGGCCGCTTGAAATGCTTCCCATCAACTGATCATTTGCTTCCTGCGCTTTTCCCAGCGCTTCATTGGTTGCTGCCATGATCAGATCCTGAAGGGTTTCCACATCTTCGGGATCTACTGCATCCGGGTCAATCTTGATCGCGGTCAGTGTCTTGCTGCCTTTGACGGTAACCTCAATCACGCCGCCGCCAGCCGTTGCAGAAAATTCCTGCTCTTCCAGCTCTTTTTGCTTTTCTTCCATCTGCTTCTGCATTCTCTGTGCCTGTTTGAGCATATTGCTCATGTTGCCCGGCATACTGCCTGCCGGGAATCCGCCACGCTTTCCCATGGTGTATCCTCCTTAACTCAAACCGATATTTCGGTTTATAATCTCAAATATTGGATTTTTCTACTGCTCTATTCAACCGATATTTCGGTTTATGATTTTCAAAAACAATCTTCTTTAGTCGTCCAATGGAGAACTGTCTTCTCCTTCGACCACGACCTCTGTATTCAGAAGTTTCTCCAGATCCGGCCAGGGATCGCCGCCTCTGCCGTTATTATTGTTTGCCATCCTGACGCGGATCACAACCGGAACCTGCTTGCCGATCCTGTCTGAGATCAGTTTTTCTATCTCTGCCGTCCGGTTTTTCTCTCTTTCCCTGTCATCCTGAGAAGTGAAATAATCTGATATTTCTCCATCCGGGACAACGATCATCAGCTTATCCTCCTCCACAGAGAGCGTCACATGCTGCAGATAGCTTTTCAAGGGTAACTGCGCCCTTGATCTGATCTCTCCCCATCTGGCTACCACTTTTTTGATATCCTCGGGAAGGGCCTTTGCCAATTCCTGATCCGCTTTTTCTTTTTCCTCAGCCGTCATACCTGCCGGATTTACCGCAGCTCCATTTGCCACTGCCGCGCCGCCCTGCACGCTGCCTGCAGCCATGGCCGCTGCCACAAACTGTCCGCTTTCCAGCTTTTCTTCCAAGGCACGGATCCTGGGAAGCAGGGAATCGCCCTTCGTCTCCATCTGCGGCCTGCAGACCTTGATGATCGCTACTTCGATCAGCACCCTTTTCATGGTTGCATAACGGATCTGTCCCTGGAGCTCTGAAAAAATGCGGATATTACGCATCAGGTCAGCCTCATCGATGAGCTGCGCCTCTTCCTTCATGGCTGCCAGATTCTCCGATGATACATCCAGTACATCCTCAATATCATCGGAACAGCGCAGCAGCAAAAGAGAACGGAAATGCATGATCAGATCTGCCACAAACTGTGTCAGTTCGCGTCCCTGCATCACCACTTCATGCAGCACCATCAGTGCCCCTGCCACGTCTTTTTCCACAAAGCACCGGAGCATCCTTCCGAAGATCGCCTGGTCCACAGCACCAAGCACTTCGAGGGTTGCATCATAGGTCAGGGTCTGCCCGAAATTGAAGGCAATACACTGTTCGAGGAGGGAGAGCGCATCACGCATGGAACCGTCGCCCATACGCGCCACATAACGAAGCGCCTTTTCCTCCGCCTCAATGCCTTCCCTCTCCATCAGATCCTTCAGCCGGTCCGTGATGGTATCAATATAAATACGCTTAAAATCATATCTCTGGCAGCGGGACAAAACCGTGATGGGGATCTTGTTCGCCTCTGTCGTCGCCAGAATGAAGATCACATAGGCAGGCGGTTCTTCTAAGGTCTTCAGGAGGGCATTGAATGCTTCATTGGTCAGCATATGCACCTCGTCAATGATATAGACCCTGTAATTTCCCTCTGCCGGCGTGTAGCTGATCTCCTCCACGATCTGGCGGATATCCTCCACGCCTCGATGGGACGCCGCATCCATCTCGATCACGTTCATGGATGCGCCTGCTGCTATAGCCTTGCACATCCGGCACTCCCCACAGGGATCGCCGTCCTGGGGATTCTCACAGTTCACGGCTTTTGCCATGATCTTGGCAATGGTCGTTTTACCGGTTCCCCTGGTACCGCAGAACAGATAGGCATGGCCCACACGCTGGTTTCTGAGCTGGTTTCTGAGTGTTTCTACGATCGCATCCTGTCCCTTTACTTCATCAAAAGTGCCGGGACGGAATTTACGATATAACGCCTGATAGGACATGCTTAATCACCAAATGAAATACCGAGCATTTTTGCCTCTTTTACGATGGTCGCATCAGCGGAAACACTCTTTAACTTGCCTGCTACTTCTTCCAAAGGCACCTTAATGATCTCTCGGTTCTTGATGCCTACCATGAAACCGTACTCACCCTTCAGGATCAGCTTGCCTGCCTCGGAACCAAGGCGGGATGCAAAGACGCGGTCATAGGGGCAGGGACTGCCGCCGCGCTGTGTATGGCCGGGTACGGTCACGCGTACATCGCAGCCTGCTTTTTCGCGGATCTGGTCAGCGATCTCATAAGAAACAGACGGATAAGTATAGTTCTCCATCTTTTTCTTCAGTTCCTTTTTGGTCAGCTTTGCGTCCTTCTTGGAGATGGCGCCTTCTGCTACCGCAAGGATCGTAAATTTGCTGCCGCGCTCGGTACGCTCATGGATTTTTTCAATGATCTTGTCAATATCATAAGGGATCTCAGGGATCAGGATGATGTCTGCCCCGGATGCCATGCCGGCGTTTAAGGTCAGCCAGCCAACCTTATGTCCCATAACTTCTACGATGAACACACGTCCGTGGGAATCTGCGGTGGTATGAATACGGTCGATGGCTTCTGTGGCGATATCCACTGCCGACTGGAAACCGAAGGTCATATCCGTTCCCCAAAGGTCATTATCAATGGTCTTGGGAAGTGTTACCACGTTCAGGCCTTCCTCACGGAGGAGGTTTGCGGTCTTGTGGGTACCGTTACCGCCGAGGATCACAAGGCAGTCGAGTTTGAGCTTATAATAGTTCTGCTTCATGGCTTCGACTTTATCAACGCCATCCTCACCGGGCTCACGGATGGTCTTGAAAGGCGTCCTGGAAGAGCCCAGGATCGTGCCGCCCTTGGTAAGGATACCCGAAAAGTCTTTCCCCGTCAACATGGTGAAGTTGCCGTAGATCAGACCCTTGTAGCCCTCCAGGAAACCGTAGATCTCTACGTCTTTTTCCGCATTTGTGATGCTCTTTACCACGCCCCTCATTGCTGCATTCAGAGCCTGGCAGTCGCCGCCGCTGGTCAACATTCCGATTCGTTTCATAGTGGTAACCTCCTGTTTATATATTTACGTTACATAGTTAAATCTCTCGTATCCCGAAAGAATAATCATCCGACTTGTACTTCAGCAGTATCCCCGATGTTGCCTTCATGGTCAGTTTCACTTTGCCGGCATGGACTTCCACCTCTGCGGGTTCGTCCGTAAAGCCGTCGCAGTCGGTGAGCATCAGGCGTTTCATCATGGCCTCTCTTGCCACACCCATATCCCAGACGGAAACTTCCAGGCTTACCTCACGGTTATTGTTATTGATGACGATCAGGCTGCCTTCCTTGCGGTTGAACCTGGAATAGGAAATGACGTTATAATCTGCCAGTTCCTTCTTCATGGAGCCGGTCATCAGCTCGGCGTTTTCCTTGTGGATCCGGACCATGGCCTTATGGAAATCGATCATCTCATGATCTTCCCGTCCCCAGGGATAGGTCCTTCGGTTATCGGGATCCGTAAATCCGCAGACGCCTGCTTCATCACCGTAGTAAATGGTCGGTGCACCGGGCCAGGTCATCTGGATCATGACCGCTTCCCGCATGACGGCTTTGTTGATATCCCAGCCTGCCGCCTCGCTGCCCAGGGTATTGACACGGCCTACCTTTTTGTTGGTGCGGGTCAAAAACCTGGAATGATCGTGATTGGAAAGCTCATTCATGGCGATCAGGCTGGAGCCGCCGGTAAAGGCTGCCCCGTGATGGACCATGGCGCCCCAGAAACTCTCCGCATTGCCTAAAAGGTCTTCCCGATAGTCATCGCTGTGCTTCTGCATACCGGTTAAAAACCAGGTCACAGGCTCCATGAATGCGTCATAGTTCATGACCGTATCCCATTCGCCGTTCTCGATCCAGTCCTTAGGGGAACCGTAATGCTCCGCAAGGACGATGGCGTCGGGATTTGCTTCCCGGACCGCATTTCGGAAATCCTTCCAGAACTTGTGGTTCATCTCCGGGCTGTGCCCTAAGTCCGCTGCCACGTCAAGTCGCCAGCCGTCGCAGTTATAAGGCGGGGATACCCATTTCTTTCCGATCTCCAGCACATAATTGTACAGATCCTGACTGCCCTCATAGTTGAGTTTTGGCAGCGTATCATGTCCCCACCATCCGTCATAGGACGGGTTATAGGGCCATTTATCCTTTTGGTAAAACTCAAAATAATCTTTGTACGGGCTGTCCGCCGAGATAAAAGCCCCCTTCGGATAACCTTCAAAATCCTCGTAAACTCGCTCCCTGTCCATCCACTTGTTAAAGGAGCCGCAGTGGTTGAACACGCCGTCGAGGATCACCCGGATGCCCCGCCTGTGGGCTTCCTCCACCAGCTGGGCAAAGAGCTGGTTCGACGCCTCCAGGTTTGCCTTGTTTGCCACGCGGTTGATATAGCGGCTGGCTTTGCGGTTCTCATGCTCGCCCTCCGGCAGCAGTTCGCCCTCATCGGAAACGATACGCCCGATATGGGGATCGATATAATCATAATCCTGGATATCATATTTGTGGTTGGAAGGCGAAACAAAAAGCGGATTGAAATAGATCACATCCACGCCTAAATCCTGCAGATAATCCATCTTGTCCAGAACGCCCTGCAGGTCGCCGCCGTAAAACTCCCGCACGCCCATCATGGCAGGATATTTATACCAGTCGGTCACCCTGTTGACATGCTCGCCGATGTAATTATACTCATGGTCCAGCACGTCATTGGAAGGATCCCCGTTGCAGAACCGGTCCACGTAAATCTGATACATGACTGCACCCATGGCCCATTTGGGATAGGACAGACCCGGCACCAGCGTGAAATAATAGTATTCCGAAGTTTCTTTCACCACGCCGCGAAGATCATAATAGCAGACGATCTTGCCGATCATGATCTCGAAATAATACTCAAATTTGATGTCCTCGAGGGGCACTTCGATCTCATAATAATCGAAGGTGGTATCCCGCTCCACCCGGTTCATCATATGCTTGTGGGCATTGTGGTTCAAAAAAACAAAGTCCACATTGTTCTTGGCCGTCCGGAAGCGGATCTTCACTCTGGAATAAGGCGCCGGATCCGGCGGGATCACATAGTCACCCGTCATGTCCGAAAACAGTGCTTTTTTATTAAAAACCGGTCGCATGGCCATAAAGTACTGCATGTTCTGTTCGGCCCGCTTGAACTGATTATAGTCCATACCTTTTCACTACCCTCATGACTTGTCATTGTTCATTCTGTGATAATCCCCATCGATTTCCACAATCCGCTTTATTATAGCACAAAAAAAGGGGATTTGGTAGCAAAATCCCCTTTTTTTCGTCTATGCTTTTTTTTGACTCTTCCTTACTCCTGCGTCTCGATTTTGGCCAGTTCCTGCAGGGCTTTTTCCGGATCCGTATACAGGATCACGCTGCCGCCCATGGCATCCCATTCCCTGGTGTTTTTGTCGTAATCATCGATCAGCACGCAGTCTTTGCCTTTGCAATAGTTCTTTTTGTCCTTACGCCTTACGGTATGGATCACCACGTCCTTGGAAAGGAACCTGGCTACCCACTCCCGTTTGTCGGAGGCCGCCTCAATGATGCCCCGTTCCGGTTTGGGGATCCCTGTCAGGATCTCCACCTTGTCGCC
>JAFZNL010000286.1 GCA_017550925.1 Lachnospiraceae bacterium
GATGACGCCCTTTAAGAGCATCAGGAATTCCGGAATGACTTCCTTGATGTTATCTGCGATGAATACCTGATTGTTGTACAGTTTGATAGTGCCTTCGATGGATTCGTACTCCATGTTGATCTTCGGGAAGTACAGGATACCCTTTAAGTTGAAAGGATAATCCATGTTCAGGTGGATCCAGAACAGGGGCTCCTTGTAATCCATGAAGACCTTGCGGTAAAAGTCCTTGTATTCCTCATCGGTGCACTCATTTGGATGCTTGGTCCAAAGGGGATGGATCTCGTTCATCAGCTCGGGACGCTTTTTGATCTTGAGTTTGTCCACCTTCTTCTTGGCGTTCTCATCATCGCTGTCCCAGTCACGCACTTCGTCGGTAAACTCTTCAATAACGATATCGTCTTCCTTCTTCTCGGACTTCTCGATGGTCTGCGTATCGGTCTCATTCTCTTTTGCCACCCAGATCTCGGTCGGCATGAAGGAGCAGTACTTGCGGATCACTTCTTTTGCCTTGTACTCATTGCAGAACTGCAGGCATTCCTCGTTCAGATGGAGGGTGATCCTGGTACCAACCTCTGCCCAGTCACCTTCCTGCATATCGTATTCGGTGCCGCCGTCGCACTCCCAGTGAACCGGCTTAGCATCCTTCTGATAGGAAAGTGTATCGATCTCCACCTTATCTGCTACCATGAAGGCGGAATAAAAACCAAGTCCGAAGTGACCGATGATCTGATCCTCGCTGGCTTTATCCTTGTATTTTTCCAGGAAATCCGTTGCTCCGGAAAAAGCAATCTGGTTGATGTATTCTTCCACCTCATCCATGGTCATACCAAGGCCATTATCAATGACCTGGATGGTCTTCGCCTCGGGATTGACCAGAACTTTGATCAGGTCCTTGCGGCCTTCGGGTCTTTCGTATTCGCCCATCATCTCCAGCTTTTTCAGCTTGGTGATGGCATCGCAGCCGTTGGAGATCAGCTCGCGGTAAAAGATGTCATGATCGGAGTAGAGCCATTTTTTGATAATCGGAAAAATGTTCTCACTGTTGATCGATAAGTTTCCATGTGTCTGATTAGCCATGTTTCTCACTATCCTTTCCATTTCTTACTTTATTCATTCCTGTCTATCCACAGCATGTTTCGGTCATAAGTTTTCAAACCTATTTATCCCGAAACTCACTGCGAATAACAACTCTGTTTTAAAGGATATACCCAGTTTCCTGGAAAGTCAAGAAAAAATTAGCACTCATTTCGCATGAGTGCTAACAAACCATCAAAATCTTATGATAACTGCCTATTCTTTCCCAAAATACTCCTGATATATGGTAAAAAAATTCGCATTGTCATCGCCCGGCGTGGCTGCAGCGCTATCCGCACTGATCCGGTTCCATTCTTCCTCATTCAGTGAACGGGTCAGCTGGCTTGCAAAATCCTCATACATCCGGGAAAAAGTCTCTTCCTTTCGCATTTTCGCGATCTGGACCTTCCGCTTATCCGTCTGCTCTCTGTCAAAGGATTGAATGCACTTCATGATCAGATAGCCATCTGCGGTCTCCACAACCCGTGAGATCTCATCGGTTCCCAGCGCAAACGCCGCCTCGCTGATAGCCTCTTCCCGTTCATCCTTGCCAAAGGATACCGTGATCCGGTCGCCTTCATTGGCAGTGGCCGCAACCTGGTCAAAATCATCTCCCTGATTCAGCCTGGAAAGCACGGCAAGGGCTTTTTGATAGGCATCCCTTTTTTCCTGCTCAGAGTAGGGCTGCCTACTGCCGCTCTGGTCGATCCGGTAGGTCTTGATCAGAATCTGACTCACCGTTACGATCCTGGCCTCGTCATCACTGATCTCCGGCTCGGTCTCTTCCAATATCTGCTGATAAACCTTATCGGCAAGGGCCAGTTCCCTATAGGATGCTACCACATCTTCGTCCGTGATGCCCTGAGACTGTCTGACAGAAGATGAATTTCTTCCCAAATAGGCATTCGCGGCATTCGCCACCAGCTGTTCTTCGTTTTCATCCAGCTGTGCGCCCCTTTCCGCAGCAAAAAGCGCCATGGTCTTGACTGCCACAAGCCTTGAAAGGGCACTGTCTTTCAGCTTCTGTCCAAAGGAAACTCCTTCTGAGGTCCGGCTCATAATGGACTGCCCGTAAACGGACTGATAACTGTCCGCCATATTGGACAGATACAGTTTTGCCTGTCCGGCAGAACATCCTTCATCACCGATCTCGAAGACATACTCCTCCGGCTCAGTTACCTGAAGCACCACATGAATGCCCGGTGCATCATCGCCGTCTTTCGCATCCGCGAGTACGCTTTCACTCTGAGCACCGCTCATGCCTTCCGCCGGATCGGCATCTTTTTTGCCGCATCCTGCAAGGAGAACAAGAGACATTCCAAGCAAAAAAGCTTTATTTAAACGCATCGCCGATTGTTTTAGTCGCATAAATCGATGATCACCTGACTGCTTCCGGCTGCAACGATTGCTTTCAGATCCATGGTAGAAAGCTCTTTTACATTTTTCAATGTAACAGGTCCCTTTGCACAGCCTACAATCGTCTTGATATCGAGAGTTGAGAATTTGGAACAGTCTAAGATCAGTCCTGCCCCTGAAGAAGCGATCCGCTTCAGATCCATTGTTGAACGCATAATGTTACTTTCCTTTCAAATGACTATTTGAGTTACTATTCACAGTTTCTCCGCACGCCTCTCACAGGCTCGGTGCTCCGCACCTTTACTGCCGCTTCGCGGCTGCCTATTCGATGTGTGTGGAGTTCCTGCTTCGCAGTACTATATGAATTCACTGCCCGTATCTTACATGCAAGCATGACGATCCGGTCAGCAAATTCATATCGACTGTGAATAGTAACTTTTGTTTCATTATAATGAAACGCCCTTTTTCCGTCAAGAAAGAATGCGCTTTTTACTCCGTCACCTGTCCATCAGATGCTCCTAGCTCAGTATCTTCAGCGTTACCGTCCGACTCGAAAACAAATGCACTCTTCCTCATGGATTTATAATAGCTGTCTTTTCCGTTCAGGTCCTGATCCGGCAGCAGGATGACTCTTTCCTTTGAATCCACCAGCATGACAGACATCCAGGTATTAACCTTCACATCCTGCATCATCTCACAAAAGGCCTTATACACTTTTTCTTTTGTAAACACAAACGTGTTCTTAAACCCCGTCAGTACCTGCGGCTCCCATGCGTCCCGCAAAAACAGCGGTGCGAGATAATCCATAACCTTCGTCAGCAGTTCCCTGCCGCTGCAGTTTTCCACAAGTTCCTCCGGCAAATCAACATCAGCCAGAATAAAATTCCAGTATAAGGGATCCCGCCCCTGAATATGAACCGCAAAGGATGAACGCATCTGCAGAGCATGGGTGCTGGCCGGCAATACCGCCAGCATAGACTTCGCCATTTTCATGGAAGGCTCCGCCGACAGCTTCTCCGTTTTCATAAGAGAAGGGTACACCATTACCACATATCCGCGGTCATAAAAATCATTGAGGATGACGTTTCGGATATTGCTTTCCGTTTTCTTTAATTCCTGCGCATGTGACTCCTTATTCTCCTGTGTAGGAACTTTGCCGCCCACAAATTCCTCTTTCGCGATCTTGCCATTCGCGCGCATGAGCTTCTCAACAGTCACAGCCTCTTTATCCGCTGCATTCTCGGCTATAGCTACAATCAGCTCATCAGAGATCGGCTTGTCGATCAACCTATTCACAATCCTTGAAAAAGTGGACGGCCCTTTCACCTTACATTCTCTGGCAAACTGCGCCATGCTTCGATGCTCGCCTTTGGCTTTCATCACCAGATCAGCCAGTTCTTCCTTGTTCAGGACATAAGCCTGCTGATAAATCTCATCAAAAATGGCCCCTACTTCATCCATGCTCTTTCTGAGGTTTTCCTCTTCTTCCAGTTCTTCCTTTGTCAGCTGCCCATGCCTGCGCCTGAAATCCTTATCCATCAGATATTCGTCAAACGCAAACTGTTCTTTCTCGGTCATCATAATCTTATTTCCTCTACTCCCAATCCCAGTCCATATTCTTCAGTTTGTCAAGGATTTCTTTCTCCATCTGCTCAAGCTGCTCCGGCTGGCGCTCGCTTTCCTCTGCAATCTCAAAAACCGTTCTGCGATCTCCGTCCGAAAGCCCGTACCTTTCCCTGATATACGCTGCTTCTGCAGGGACAAGTTGGTCCAACTGTTTATCCATTGTCTCCTTAAAATCATCATATTCTTCCGGTAGCCGAAACCAAATCAAGAATAAATCCCGGCCGGTTTTGCCTGCAAGCAGATAATATCCCGACATAGGGAAGGGATTCACCCTATGATCCTCGTCCAAAAGCTTGACGATTGCGTTAAAGTCATCGTAACTGAGAGGGTTCGGCATACCATATTCCGGCTCAAAATCTCCTTTTTTATACCCCTTCTTAGCGGGTTTTTCCAGAAAATCAATCTGCTCTACCACAGTTGCAAACCGATTGATGATAAGCGCCTCGGCCAGGTACTTTTTCTCAAAATCAATTACGAGCTCCGGTGCATTTATCTCATAAAGCTTCAAAATTCTGCGCACGCGGATCACAACCATATAGGGCGTCAGTCCTTCACCGGCGCGGCGAATGCAATCCTCACGCAGTTTCTTCAGATCGCTCGCATCATTATGAAACTTCTTAATGAACCGTTCCCAGGTGGCGAATGTCGTTTCTCTTTCGAGCTCTTTTTTGTCCGGCTTTTTGTCAAAAGACTTCTTGCTTTTGGCATACCACTTTCCGAGACACCTCAGATCCTCTATAATCTGCTCAAGCTCTTCTCCCGTCTTTTTTACATCATCTTCCTGATATTCGAGAAAGCACTTCATGAAACGACCTTTTGCTTCGTCATCATCGGTCGGATCCTCCCATGAAGGGATGATCAAAACCCCTTTGTCACTTACTCTGTCAAATAAAGAATTCACTATTTTTTCACCTGTCATGCTGTTTCCTCCCAATTGATCATTCGTTTACTGGCTCCGTATTTTTCATACCGGAGCTTTACATTACCCTTCCGCCAAATCATACACTGCTTGCTATACTGTGAACCTTCTTTTACTTTTTTGCTTTTTTAAGCTCCCACCTGTCATCATCGATCGAGCGGAAAGCCTGATCCGCCTCCTCGCCCTTTTTGATCAGCAGGCTGCTGAATTCGGTGCCGGATACCTTCATGACATAGCCGCCCTCACAGATCAAAACAACTGTTTCCATGCCTTCCGTATCCAGAATGAAAGACTGTTCTTCGCATCTTTGGACCAGTTTTTCCATTCTCTCATCAATAAGCTCCAGATCCGCTTCATATTCAGCGTCTGTCTCGTCCAGTTCGAGCAAAAAGCCCTCTGCACACACTTTGACACTCTTCACAAAAGGCGGAAGCTCTTCAAAATGAGACGTTACATCCACACAGATGCTGCCCATCCGGGTTTTAGAATGTCTGGTTTTGTCTTCCTCTACAGTAAACTCCACATTGTAGTTTTCTTTGAGATAAGCGATTACGTCCATGGTGATCCTCCTTTTCCGATGAAAAATGTTGCATCCTGCGTTTTTGTGCGTTGCATGTTTTATGTTGACGTTGCACGTTCTCGCACTGCTCACAGTAAAACAAATGATAGCACATCAAAATGTGATTGTAAACAGTTTCGGAAAAAAAGTTGAAAAAGTTTGAAAATAAAGAACAGCAGCCCTGAGAGACTGCTGTTTTACTATATCTATTACGAATACCTATACTATTCTGCCTTGTCTTACAACCCCTGTTTCTATGCTTCATTCATGTAACCCTTTTGCGTTGCCCAACCCCAATTTTCGACAGTCTCATGACCACCTGATTCAATCATTTGCCTTCCCCGTTGATCGACATTATCATCTTAGCATATTTGAATCCGTTTGTAATTAGTTTTTCGGATAAAAATGAAGAATAGTTTTTTCCTATGCCTCCTCTATCACACAGCTATGATGTTTGAACTCCTGACTTGTATTCGGGACATCAGAATCGTAATTAATTCCAATCACAAGAATGTTGCCCTTATAATGCTCTAACCCATCCAAGTATTTCTGTCTTCTAATCTGATCCATGGCTATTTCAGCTGTTTTTTTGTACTTCAGCTCGATCAACAAAACCGGTTTGTCTGCGTATTGTGGTGCAGGAAGAAATACAACATCTGCATATCCTTTTCCGGTATCAAGTTCCTGGATTGTCGTATAAAATTTTCTCGCCGCATAATATGCCAACTGTATACCATAACTCAACGCGACCTCACTATGATATGTCTTGTTACTCGCCTTGTTATGGGCATCTTCTACCAACTGTGCTACTTTATCTGCATCACGTTTCCATGTTGCCTCCAGCAATTCCAGAGATGCATCAAACGCTTTGAACGTATCTGTCCACTCGTTTCCTTTTGTAGATGTCTTAAACTCATCCAGTATCTCTCTGTTAGGAATGAATACCTCACTGCTTTCATCGTCATATCCGAGATATCCCAAATGGACAAGAAGTGAGAGAATATCATCCCTACCGGAGAAGGTAGTCATGTCATTCTGGTATGTCGAAGCATCGATCACAAGCCGGCCGCCATCCATAAGCAGCGCTACAGCATCTTTCAGTCCATCATAGTCTTTGCGGATGTATTCTGCGAGGGCTTCATAGGATTCTGTTTTATTCCAGTAGTCCTTTAAAACGCCTGAAGTGACTGCTTCAACCACCGACAGCGGACTATAAAGAGAATATCTCACAGGCAGCGGTTCCATCGTTGCTGCGCTGTGTTGTAAACGTTCAGGATTTGGCGGAACTATATCACTTACTTCATATCCATCATACCAATCTCTGATGCTTTCATATTCACGACCATATTTTTTGCATATATCAATTACTTCTTTTTCCGTAAATCCGGTAAACTGTGCCAACTGCCTCGGAAACATCATCGAATACTCTGTGAACATATTTAAGGCAGAGTGTTTGCCATACTTCTTGATCGGTAAGATTCCGGTCATGTAAGCCAAAGCTATATACGCCTTATCTTTCATCCAATCACGCAGGAAATCCAAATACTTCGCCTGCCCGTCTTTATCCTCTTTCCTTTCCCGAAAAACAACATCCCACTCATCGATCACGATCACGAATTGCCGCCCGGTTTTTCTGTAAAACTTCTCAAGGCTGAAATAAAAATCGTCCGGATCATAATTCACTTCCGGATATGCTTCGGAAAGCTCGTCCAGAATCCGCCCGGTCAGTTTTACTATGGAATCATTAACCGAAATATCTCCCTTGAAAAAATCCGTCATCACGATCCTGAGCACATCAAACGCTCCAAGATACTCATCCCAACGAATGCTACCCGTTTCCTTTTCAACCGGTTCACATGCTGCTATTTTTCTTTTTTTAAATAATTCCCTGCTGTCTGCTTCTCTGTCATAGTACGCACAGATCATATCCACTGCAATACTCTTCCCAAACCTGCGGGGTCTGGAAACGCTGACGTATCTTTGCTGGGTATTTATCACCTTGTTGAGGTATTGGATCATATCTGTCTTATCCACAAATATGTCAGAATTAACTGTCATTAGATAATTCTGTTTTCCCGGATTCAAATAAATTCCCATGCTGACTCCTTCTCGACATTCTGTTTATCAGTAATTGATACTAATCACTAAAATTTTATCACATAAGATTTATTATGAATATACAAAAATCTTAATACGCAAATCAAGCAAATGCGACGTTTCACATACGCAAGTACTGTAAAAGTCGTATCATTTTCGCAAGCATGTTCACAAAAGTCCTATGACTTTTTTGCAAAACAACCCCTTACAACTTATCCTGTCCCTGATGGGTGTATCCGGCCGGATTTACGTGGATCATCACGTGTTTGACATCCGGATACTCTTCTTCCACGGCATCGTGAAGCTTTTCCGCAATGGCATGGGACTGCCGAAGGGGCATGTCTCCGTCTGCGCTGATCTCCATCTCTACGTAAATCTTTTCACCGAACTTCCTGGTCCTAAGAAGGTCCATGCCAATCTCATCGCCGTTTTCTGCGGCTTTTTTCAGGATAAAATCTTTTAACTTGTTTTCAAATTCCTCATCGCAGGAAGCATCCAGCATTTTCGTTACTGCATCCCGGAAAATGCCAATGGCCACAAATAGGATCACAATGCAGATCACAATACCTGCAAACTGGTCCAGCACCGGGTATCCATGCCTTGCGGCGATAATGCCGATCAGGGCGCCAATAGAAGAAAGGGCGTCCGAACGGTGATGCCAGGCGTCTGCCACAAAAGCCCCGGATTTTAGTTTCTTAGCATAGATCATAGTGATCCAGAACATCCCTTCTTTGACAAGGATGGAAACCACCGCTGCGATGATGGCCACCAGGGACGGCTCTGCAGAGAGCTTATAACTGCCACTGATGATGTTTTTCAGGCAGCCAAAACCGATGCCTGCCCCTGTGGCGAATAAAATGATGGCCAGCAAGATCGAAGCTACGCATTCCAATCTCTCATGACCGTAAGGGTGCTCCCTGTCTGCTCCTTTTTGGGATAACATCACGCCGATAAAAGCGATCAGGGTAGCAAACACATCCGATAGTGTATGAACCGCATCCGAGATCATAGCCGCCGAATGGCCGAAGATTCCCGCGAAGGTTTTGAATATTGCTAAAAATATATTTCCAAAGATACCAACCGCTGCCAGCCGCGCAGTGATGCGGGCTTTTTGTTGTTCCATGATCCTCTCCTTATTATATTGCTGATTACTCAGCAATTAGTTTACCATAATTTACTATTATCCTCATCTATGAATTATGTTTATGCAAACCATTCTTCTTATAAATTGTTGTGTTTACTGCTCAACAACATCCGTATAGTTGTTTACATAATCTTTACGCCGCCGTATTTCCGGATCCCCAGCACGTTGCAGGAACCCTCGTCGAAGACTGCATCCATCTTCTCCTGATACTCCTCTGCCGCTTCTTTTTTCACGAAAGCCTGGATGGTTCCGGCAAAGCCGCCGCCGTGTACCCTGGCAACGCCATTTTCACCTAAATACATCTCCGAGAGCATCAGCGCCACTGCTACGTTCTGATGCACGCTGTCCTTGCAGGTATAAACGTTTTGCAGGTACTGATATGAGGATTTTCCAGAAGCAGCTACCGCCTCCAGGAAGGCTGCGATATCGTTTGCCTTTAGCGCTGCTGTCTCTGCCTGCACCCGTTTGTTTTCTTCATAAAAATGCACCGCCCGAAGGAAAGCCCGGTCTCCGCATGCTTTGCGGATCTTTGCTACATTCGACAGCACCGTTTCCTCCGGCACCTGCCCTAATACCTCTTTGTCAAAGAGCGCAGCCACCGACTTCATCTCTGCCGGCACAGCTGCATAGTCCGGCGTCAGGTCCGCATGGGATCCTTTGGTGTCCGTGATGCAAAGACAATATCCGGCTTTCTCAAGGTCAAACTCCACTCTCTCAACAATCGGTTTTTCCGGATCTGCAAAATCAATATGGCAAAGGCTGCCGACGCTGCAGGCCATCTGATCCATCAGTCCGCAGGGCTTGCCAAAGAAGACATTTTCTGCGTATTGGCCGATCTGCGCGATCTCAATTGCGGAGATTTTTTCTTCGTTGTACAAGCCGGAAAGCACCGTGCCGATAATGGTTTCAAAAGCTGCCGATGAAGAAAGACCGGAACCGGATAGCACATCGCTGGTCACGTAAGCATCAAAGCCTCCGATGGCATAGCCTCTGTCCTTCGTCCCTGCCAGCACACCGGCGATCAGGGCCTTTGTCGTTCCCTCTTCCACGTCTTCTTTTGCCGCGCCCAGCGGCACGGTGATCATATCATAGCCTTTGGACAGCACACGTACCTGCGGCGCATCTGTCCTGGCGACCACTGCGATGGCATCGTCACTGATGGAAGCCGCAAGAACCTCGCCTCTTTGGTGGTCCGTATGGTTCCCGCCGATCTCGGACCTGCCGGGCGCCGAGTAAATCTCTGCTTCCTGTTCTCCGTAGAGGGCGGTGAACTCGGCAATGGCTGAGACCAGGCGCTTTTTCTCACGTTCTACGCGCTCAGGTCTGATGTAAATGTCCAGTAGTCTGTCGTCGTGATGGCCTTCCAGAATTTCCTGGGAGAGAAGTTTTACGTTTTTCATGTTGTTTGCGCCTCCTAGATTTGCGAAATATTTACGCCCCTCATCAGTCAGCTACGCTGACAGCTGTCTCGCCTCCCGGCTCGGTCCGCGCTGAGCAAGCGCCACTGGCGCTTAGCGCCCCCCAGGGGGAAGCCATTATTCTTTTAACTATATTCAAAATCCTCTCATTTCTCGCAACATTTCAGTATCTGATCACTTCGATGGATCGATCAGATATTTCTCGTACTCCTCTTCCGGCACGGGTTTGCTGTAGTAATAGCCCTGGATCACTTCGCAGCCAAGTTCCCTGAGCCTGTCCACCTGCGCCTTGCTCTCGGCGCCCTCTGCCAGGGTCACAAAGCCAAGTTCTTTTGCAAGGGCGATGATATGCGAAAGCACTGTAATGTCCTCTTTTCTTTCATCGATTGTCGATACCGGATCCACGAAACTTTTATCGATCTTCAGGGTATCGATGGGCATTCTGGTCAGCAGGGACAGGGACGAATAGCCGGTTCCGAAATCATCCATGGAAATCTGAAATCCCTTTTCCCTCAGCTGCGAAAGGACGCCGAGCATATGCTCTGTGTTATCGTAGGTTGCGCTCTCCGTCAGTTCGAAATCGATCAGGTGATGGGGAATGTCATTCTCATCGACGATCTGCACCAGGTGGTCGATCAGGTCCTCTTCATAGAGGCGTTCTCTTGACAGGTTCACGGAAACCGGATACAGCGGTTTTCCTTCCTCTTTCCATCTGGCCATTGCACGGCAAACCTTCTTCAGCACCACGTCATCGATCTCACCTATGGAACCGTCCCTTTCAAAAAACGGAATGAATTTCGACGGCGGCAGAAACTCTCTCTTTTTATAATTCCAACGGATCAGCGCCTCCGCGCCCTTCACTTTTTCCGTCCCGATATCAAACTTCGGCTGAAAATAAACCACGAATTCATCTTCCTTGATAGCGGTTTCCACATAGCCCTTGATGTAATTGCCCCAGGAAATATCGTCATGCATTTTATCAGTATAGATGGTAATCTGCGTCCCCGCCCGGCCGGTTCCGAGGGCCTGCGCCATCTTGGCGGCATCAGCCACACGGTTTCCCGACAACATAGAACGCTGCATGGGCACAACACCGCAGCGATAATAAATTCTATAGTTTTCATCCTCTTCCAACCGGGAAAGTCCCTCGAAGAAATGCTCCAGTGTCCGGATCGTCTCGTCCTCCGGCATATCCCGGATGATCATGGCAAAATTGTCATTATGGCATCTGGCACTGGCGTAAACAAAATCCGCCTTGTTCATGGCGTCCACCACATTGCTCAGGACTTTGTTGGCTGCAATATGGCCGAAGGTTTCGTTAATCACACGAAACTGTTTGATATCAAAATGCACAAAAGCATAATCCCGGATCCCTGCCTTCATCGGCATCTCCAAAAACGCCACCAGATGGTTCCATGTATAATGTCCCGTGATGAAATCCGTATAAGCCGCCTTGTATAAAAACTCTTTATCGAAATGCTCCGCGTCGTCTTTGATAATGCTGCTCGCCCGGTCGCTGTACACCTTTCCCTCGTAAAGAATGCGGATCTTTTTATAACTGGTAAACACCGAGATCACTGACGGTTCATCCGTGATATTCAGATCCGTATAAGCCCTGTGGGCATCGTCATCTTTGGCGATCTTCGCGAAAAGGTCATCGATAAACGTCCTGTCTGCCCGGATCTCCTCATCGATCTCCACGGAATAGAAAAAAGCGCCCTCTAAGATAACGGAAGAAAGGCCGGCCGGACAGGATGTCCCCTCATCTTCTATCCTGTATTCGATACCTATCACTTCTTTTTCCAGGGCTTTGACATAGAAAATACCGGGAAGATCATACGTACCAAACGCACCTTCGTGCGCTGCGATCTTCTCCGGTATTATGCCTTGATAGAAGGCATCGATCTGTTCCTTCGACGCCTCCTGATAATACAATATTCGTTTTGGTTTATAGAGCTGGTTTAACTTGTTGATGAACATACGCTGCCCCCTTCATACACCTTGTTATTGTACCATTTCACGCAGCTACAATGCAAGGCGTATCACCTTGGATCGCATATTTTTCATTCACTAATTTTCCGGCAGCTCTCCACCGTTTTTCATTTCCCGTTTTCGATTTCTTTTTTTTCCGAATCTTTGATCCGTTTTAACCGGAATTTGCATTTTCACATTCTCAGCTAAGCTTTAACAGGATCTCTTTCTCCTCACTGTCCTTCTTCAGCGAGAACTGCGCCTTTCCGTCCTCCGACGACAATTGATAATCTCCGAAGAATCCCGTGATCTCCACGCAGCCGTTTTCATCCGTGGTCAGGGTTTCATGGTTTTCCCACTCGCCATGGATCAGGTTTTTCAGTGCATCGAAAACAGGCTTCTTGGTGTTATCTTCTTTGACAAATCCGGACGGCGCGCCCAGCCAGCAGCCATCGTTAAAGTCCCAGGTGGTGATGGCCTCTACCAGCGGATGGGCAAAGAGCTCGGTGTACATCTCTGTCACTTCCTTCATTTGCCGCTCTTCGCCTTCCGGCGTGCTGGGCCAGCTCTCCACCTGCCAGTCGTTCAGGTCCTCGATATAAGCCGGCATCAAGTCGCCGGAGATCAGGGTATTCTCCGTAAAGTGGATGGGCAGGCCAAAGTGGGAGAAACGCTCCAGCACTTCATGGATTTTTTCTTTGCCCCAATAGCCCTGATGCTGATGGCTCTGGATACCGATGGCACTGATGGGAACTCCCGCTGCCAGCAGTCCTTCTA
>JAFZNL010000287.1 GCA_017550925.1 Lachnospiraceae bacterium
ACTGGAGTTCAGACGTGTGCTCTTCCGATCTTAAAACGATTATTTATGACAAAAATTCCCGGACCATATCAAAAATGATCCAGGAATTTTTCTTGCCTTATCCCTTTTTCGTATCAATATCCCAAAAACTTTTTCAGTTTCGCGTCCTTTTGCAGTGCCTCTTTATCCAATCCGAAGCTCCTACCCGGCACGATCTCCAGGTAGCGGTCCAAAAACTCTCCGTAGGTTTTTGCCTCGAAACAGTCCGGCGTGATAAAAAACTGACGGCTGCCGCCTGTTACCCGGTCTCCGGCTGTGACATCCACCGTGAAGTCACCGGACTTCAGTTTTGAAAAAACATACCGCTCCAGGTACCAGCCATGGATCTCAATCCGTCCGAAGGAGGGCTCATAGGTATCCACAACCGGATTTGCCGCAATGGCCGCATCCTGATAATCCCGCTCCACGTTTTCTATGAAACTCTCTGAAGTTGCATGCTCACAGATATGATCCTCGGCACTGCCTTTATACCTTCTGGTAAACTCCCAGTCCCCGTTGATCTGCTTGATCGCAAAAGGGCAGCTCTTTTTCAGTGCTTTTTTATCAGCCCACCGGTAATCCTTTTTCACTTTTTCAAAGGCCTTATCCAGGTAGACTTCGATGTCCATACCATACTTGAATTTCTTAGCCGGATCGGAATTCTTTACAACTTCCTTCGTATACTTACAAAGGAAATCGATAAACTCATCTGCAGTCCTTACGTTCTCGCATTCCTTGACGTATGTTTCATGCTTAAACACGTTATTGACCTGTCCGAACACATACTGTCCGTGAAGTGGCACGATCTCCCATGGCGTTTCCTTTTTCATCTGTGCCATGGATGCCCAGGGATATTTTTTCCGAAGCTTTTCCAGGGCTTTTTCATAGTAGACTTCGATATCCGTTCCGTATTTGAATTTCTCTGAATCGACCGTCGGATTCTTATTCAGCTCCTCTTCCCGCTTTTTCTCATTCTCCCGTTCTTCTTCCGCAGCAAAGGTATCATCCGAACTCAACGGCGTCCATGCCCAGACTTTCTTCATGCTGTGGCTTGCAAGGGCCGGGGCGTAAATAAAAGAACCCTCATTCTCATTGGAATAAAACTCCCATCTTCCGGCGGCCAGTTCTCCATTTGTCATGATCAAAAGACAGTACTGCTCACTCTTTGGAAAACTGCCATCCCGCAGAGATTGAAAGTCCTTCATCACCACTGAGTAAGTGCCTTCGTCTTTCACCCCGAGATTGATATAATTCAGATCCTCCTGTACCAGGCAATTTGACATATCATACCGGTCCAGGGAATGCCACCTGGCCACGTCCTGTGCCGGGATAGAATCTGCCGTTCCCCGGATGAATTTTCCGCTGGTTTCCTTCCCCGGCTTTTTGTATTCACTGGGATGCCATGCCCCGCCGGTATAGCGACCATCTTTTAATTCCAGAAGGCAAAACTCTCCATATTGGGGCATATCCTTATTTTCAATACCGTGGAATTCATTAAATGACAGTCTCAGATTTGCATAATTACATTTGAACATGGCTTCCCTGCTCCTTTATCATTCCCTCATATCAAAAGAATCCGTCTTCTCATTCAAAAAAACTGAAGTATCAAAGTTACCACCCATAGTCAAACTACTTCCGCCTACTTCATCGTAACAAGTTCATACTCCCGCGAACCGATCCCGATCTTCTGCGCATGTTCCAGCGTCTCCGCCCAGGAAACATTCGGGTTGCTGTTATGCCACACATCTCCATGATCATGAAAATGCTCGCTTGCCATATTGTCGCCTAACTGGCTGTTCCTGATGGGCTCTGCCTTCTGGCACAGGTCCACGCAGGCCTGGTCCAAAGCAACCGGATCAAAAGATGCCAGCATTCCGATATCCGGAAGGATGGGGGCATCGTTTTCGCCATGACAGTCACAGTTGGGAGACACATCCGTGATCAGGCTGATATGGAAACAAGGTCTTCCGCTGACAACCGCTGCCGTATACTCCGCCATTCTTCTGCCGAGCATCTGGGGCGCATCCCAATTATCATTTTCAATGGCATCAAAAGCGCAGGCACCAATACACCTGCCACAGCCTTTACACTTTTCAGGATCGATCCACGCTTTCCTGCCTTCATAACTGATCGCATCCGATCCACATTCCTTAGCGCATCTCTGACATCCTTTGCACAGCTCGGTGATCACATGGGGATGACCGCTGTTATGCTGCTGCATTTTTCCCGCGCGGCTGCCGCAGCCCATGCCGAGGTTCTTGATCGCGCCACCGAAACCTGCCTGCTCATGTCCCTTGAAATGATTCAGGGAGATCACGATATCCGCATCCATAACCGCCCTGCCGATATAGGCCTCCTTGCAGTACTCTCCGTTCGGAACCGGCACGATCACATCATCTGTGCCGCGAAGTCCGTCCGCAATGATGATCTGGCAGCCGGTGGTCACGGTATTAAAACCATTGATGTTCGCACAGTCCAGATGCTCCAGCGCATGCTTCCGGCTCCCGGGATACAAGGTATTACAGTCTGTCAAAAACGGCAGCCCGCCGCACTCTTTCACCACGTCAGCAACCGCTTTCGCATAATTCGGACGCAGGTAAGCCAGGTTTCCCAGTTCTCCGAAATGCATTTTGATCGCTACGAACTTCCCGTCCATATCGATGGTCTTGATCCCTGCCAGATTGATCAGTTTTTGAAGTTTCGCCGGAAGGCTCACTCCCAAAACCGTTCTGAAATCCGTAAAGTACACTTTTGACTTTTCCATTTGAATTACCCCCTTCATTTATTAATTGTTTGCTCCGTAAGTTTGTTACTCGTTCTATTGCTCCTGCTGCTCCAAAAGCCTGCCCTTTTGCCTGCCACCCTTCCACAGCGCCAGCCGTATCAGGTAAAAACTCCCTCTGACACACAGTTCGATACACATGGCCGTCCATACCCCCGCAAGCCCGTAGGTACCTGCCAAAAAGGCCGCCAGCGGAATCCGCACCAGCCACACGCTGACCAGGTTGATGAGCGTGGATAAAAAGGTCTCCCCTGCTCCCCGGAACACGCCTCCTGCGACGATGGACGCACCAAACAGCGGTTCTGCAAAAGCCTCGATCCGAAGGACCGTTACGCCAAGGGCCTGTATCCTCTCATCCGGCGTCAGCACAGCCATCATCTGCGGTGCGAACAGATACATTAGCGCTCCCGTCACCGCCATGAACGCCATACCAAGCCCCACTGTCATATATGCAAAACGGCGAGCCAGATCTTTTCTGCCCGCACCCAGGCTCTGTCCGATGATAGTGGTCGCCGCTATGCTGATCCCATATCCCGGCATGTAGCAAAGGCTCTCTGCCGTAATGGCAAAAGAGTTTGCCGCCACAGCGATGGTCCCGACAGGTGATACGATACGGGTAAAGGCCACATACGCCATGCCCATGATCACATTTTCCATGGCGACCGGCATGCCGATCTTGCAGGCGCGGGGTATCTCATTTTGCAGAAAAATGCGAAACTCCCGGATCTTCTCCCCTTTTAAAAACTGCAGCACCGGCGTACGGAATAAAAGCAGATACATCATCACCAGCATGGTGATCACTTCTGCGA
This sequence comes from Lachnospiraceae bacterium, assembly GCA_017550925.1. Taxonomy (GTDB): domain Bacteria; phylum Bacillota; class Clostridia; order Lachnospirales; family Lachnospiraceae; genus RGIG7926. Next base: position 3,610 of record JAFZNL010000287.1, read on the forward strand.
TGCTGGTCCCGAGTGCCGCCCCCGGTACTCCCATGACCGGAATGAGCAGCGCATTAAACAGCACATCCAAAAAACACATGATCACATTCATGATGCTCGGCAGCCTGATATTCCCGCTACACTGGATCATCCCCTGGGCAAGGTATAAAAGCTGGTGTACCGGCAGCGTCAAAGCATAGATCAGAAAATACCGGAAAGCATCTTCCCGGATTGCCTCTTCCCCGCCCATCCATACAGGAAGCGACCTGCTGATACCGGCCGCTGCCATCATAACAAGAAGGCTCAGCGCAAAGCCGCAGAGCAGGCCGTACTTTGTCACCCGTTTCGCGCCATCGCTGTCTTTTGCACCCACCTTATGCGCCACCTGAACCGTAAAGCCGGCAGTGATCGCGCCGATCAGGCCGCCAAAAAGCCAGGTGGTGCTGGACACAAGACCAATGGATGCAGACTGCCCGGCACCCAGCCGCCCTACCATGGACGCATCGATATACTGCATGACAATGGAAGATACCTGCGCCATGATGGCAGGAAGGGAAAGACGAAGGATCAGTTTCATCCCATCCTTCATGCCAAGGGGACCCTCATTATGCAATATCGTAAGCAGATCGTTTCCGCTGTCTTTTTTTTGCATTCTTATCTAACCTGATCACAGATAATCAACTCGCTGTACCACTGCTCCAAAAGGGAAAAGAACAAGCTTTGCGATCTTGAAAAACTACTACTTTCTCCGTCTATCCTGCAATCCAAACATCTGGCTGATCTGCCGCTGTTTTCATTCTTCCCAAGTATAGCACATAAATGATGGGAGAAAAACAAAATTAAAATTCCCTCTTGACTTAAATGGTATATTGTACTATTTTAATTATAGTACCAAAAACCAATCAATAGTATAAAGCCCGATACGAAAATCCGAAATCGGCAAACTGATAATAGATTAAAGGAGGACGGAAAATGACCTACCAGTGTACCAAAGAAGAACGAGCGTTTTTGGATCAATACGATGCCTCCCGTTATGAGCGGCCTTCTGTCACTACAGATATCGCAGTCTTCACCCTCGATGACCTTGACAGACTGAGCCTCCTTCTGATCCGTCGCGGACAGTTTCCGTATAAGGACAGATGGGCGCTGCCCGGCGGGTTTTTACATACAGGGAAAGAATCCATCGATGAATGCGCCCAGCGGGAACTTATGGAAGAGACCGGGATCAAAGATGCCTTCTTCAGCCAGCTCTATACCTTTGGCGCTCCTGACAGGGATCCCCGTACGACAGTCATCTCCGTTGCCTACATGGCGCTGATCCCGAAACACAAACTCAAGGTCAAAGCCGGGGACGACGCCAAAGAGGCGGATATTTTTCAGATCAAATATGATGTGGACGGCATGCAGTTTTCAAATGGCGATATAACGATCCGCGAATCAGATCTCGCTTTCGACCATGCAGACGTCATCAGGATGGCTATCACAAGGCTCCGCAACCGCATCGATTATGAAGATGATGCTTTCAATCTTCTGAAAGATCCGGCTGAATTTACGATCTCGGAATTGAAGAGAATTCATGAAACCATCAAAAATAAGACCCTTGACCTGCCGAACTTCAGAAAATCTTTCCTGCGGGATTATGTAAAAACAGAGAAAGTCAAAGAACTGGATAAAACGATCGTTTCCAAAGGCAAGCCGGCAAAACTTTACAAATGGATGGGAGGTGATGTGTTATGAGTCAGATCTCAGGTTTTTTCGGAGGCAAATTTATGCCTCTTCACAAAGGACACTTGTATTGTATCGATGTAGCCTCAAAGCAGTGCGACCGGGTCGTGGTCATCATGTTCATCAACAGCGATGAAGAATTTGAAATCTTAGAAACGCACCATGAACCGGAACTGAAAGTTGAAAACCGCATAAGGCAGCTTGAAAGAGTCTGTGCGCTCTATGATAATGTATCATTCCACATCATCGATGATACATTTTGCCGCACACCGGAAGGCGTCAATGACTGGGATCTGGAAACGCCCCTGGTCAGAGAATATCTGCCTCATATGGACTATGTGTATTCCAGTGAGCCGCAATACGGAGAATACTTCTCAAGAGCCTACCCTGAAGCAACGCATGTGATCGTGGACGAAAAGAGGATCCACTACCCCATCAGCGGGACCATGATCAGAGCCATGAAAATATTGGAGGAGAAAGAAAAATGGATGGTATGAATATGAATCAAAATACGAATCAAATCACGAATCCGATCACAAATCAGATCACGAATCAAAATTCCGAAGAAATGAATATGCTCCAAAAGATCATCAAATCCTTTCAGAGCCTGAAATGGTATGAGATCACCATGTGCATCATCATGTTTGTCATCGCAACCTACTATGCGATCATGCCGCAGGAAGATACGCCCAGGTGGCTGGCCATCATCAACTTTGTATCGGGGCTGTGCGGGATCATCTGCGTCTTCCTTACCGCAAAGGCAAACCGGATGAACTTTTTCTTTGCAGTGATCAACACCTCTGTTTTCATCATTTACCTGGCCTATTTTGGCATCTGGGCAACCTTCTGGCTGGAGACAGTGGTGTATTTCCCGTTGAATATCATTTCCTGGATCGGCTGGTACCGGCACAAAGATGAGGACGATAAACTGCTGGCCAAGTCCAAAACACTGACTCTCTGGCAGCACGCAGTGGTGACCGCATCGATCATCGCATTGGCCATATTCGTCCACTTTGTCCTTTCCTTCCTAGCAGGGGATACCTGGATGAAATTCGCAACCCAGTTCGGCTGGAATGTGACCGTGATGCAGTGGCTGGATTCCATGATCTTTGCCATCGGGATCGTAGCCTCCATCCTGGAACTTCTGCGATACAAAGAACAGTACATCTGGTGGATCATCACCGATGTGATCGCAGTAGCGCAATATGCACTGAAAAAGGATCCTGTCTACGTAACCAAAAAAGGAATCTATCTGGTTGAGGCCCTGATCGGTATCCGCAACTGGAGCCTGCTGGCGAAAAAGAACGAGACTAACGAATAAACTTTAAATCACATAAGGGCGGTTAAAGGATATTTCCTTTGACCGCCCATTTTTATCAACCACATCCATAACCAAGCTCTGTTGCCATATCCTCCACTGTTTCATCCCGCAAATCTTCCGGTATCGCCCCAGGTCCATCACCCAAAACCAGTTCGTATGCGTCCTCGTAAGAATAATGATACACGCAGAACATCAGATTTCTGATCACCTCACCGGCAAATACCGTTTCAGATTCCATATCTCCTATCTTTTTATCAAATTGGGCTTTCTCTGCCGCAGAAGATATACGACGACTCTTAAAGGGTAAAAGCAATCCTGCTAAATCCTCCGGCAGCCTCTTTTCACACTCTCCAAGAAGTTCAAACGGAATCAGATAAAACGCCTCTGCTATACTCCCTGCTATGCAAGTCAATGTATCACAATCTCCGCCGAGAGAAACTGCATTTCTGATCACATCTTCAAAAGAATTCCCTTCCAAAAATGCGGTGATTGCTTCCGGTACCGTTTCCTGACAGGATTCTACATGATGATAGGTCGGCCTGATGTCATCGAGCTTACGTGACAGATCATAAGAAAACTCTTTGACAATATACTCTTTTATCTCTTCTTTTGTCTTCCCTTCTCTTGCAAGAAAAATGGCTGATGCAACTGACTCGGCTCCCTTGATGCCTTCCGGATGATTATGCGTTATCTCTGCTGATAATCTCGCCATTTTTCGAGTATAGTCAAGATCCTCAAACAACCATCCTACGCTAGCAACTCTCATAGCAGACCCGTTGCCCCAGCTGTTATACGGCTGCGGCGAGTCCTCATTGAGCCAGTGAATAAACCGCGCACCGTAACCCGCATCCGGATATTTTTGTCCCCACTCGATCAAAGAAGCGATCAGCCTCTTCTTCAGCTCTTCATCAGAATACATCTTATCCGGCTCAAGCTCCATCCGGGTTGCCTGTTCACACATAACCTTTGCAACTGCCAAAGCCATTACCGAATCATCTGTATAGGTACACCTTGCTCCAAAAAGCGGAAATTCCTTGGTTTTAATATTGTTTTGGTCAAACTCATAAATACTGCCTATGATATCACCTAAAATCGCTCCATACATAGTTTCGTCCTCCATTTTCCAGTTGGTTCTTACTACGCTATCACCGACATATATATTATACCACAAAACTCATTGATTCAGGATATCAACAGTCCTCCGACTCATCTCATCCCAAACTCTTCACAAAGCTTATCATAGCGCGCCTGCTCTTTTTCCTTGATCGCTTTTGACAGATCATTCATACAATGATGGATGACATCGGCATCCTTTAACACCTCATCCATAGGGCTATCCGTAACCAGTTTATCATCATGATGATAGATTGCTGAGCAGATCAGATCCGTCTCCGCTTCATCCGTCAGCTTCAGATCCCCGAGGATTTCCCGGGCAAGCTCTGCCCCTTTGTGTGCATGATCATCATAGGATCCTGTTTTATATGCATGCAGGTCATGTAGCATAGCCGACATGGATGCAATCTCAGGATCTATCCCACGCTTCTTTGCGATCATAGTCGCTGCCAGAGATACCCCATACAAATGTGCAACAGCGCTTGTCCGCTTATCTGCATCTTCCATCATGTTCAACTGCGCATCCACATACTTCCTGAGTTCTTTTAACCTGCTCATAATACCTCC
>JAFZNL010000288.1 GCA_017550925.1 Lachnospiraceae bacterium
AATGATAATATGACCGGAAAAGAATATGAATTGCATACAACCATGCACCTGATCATGCTGGTGGCCATGACGCTGATTTCCACGATGATCGTGGTGCTGACCTTTGTGATCGGATTGGATATCTGGATGGTTCCGGTTGTCTGCGTGGGAACTGTCATCGGCTGGGGCATGCGGTTTTCAGGCAGCGTACCGAGAAGAGTGCAGATTTATTTTTGTGCGCTCTTTTTGATATTAGAGTGTTTTTATGTATCGGCAAATGGAGGAAGTATCCATGACAGCGGCGCCCTTTTGGTGGTATTGGTGATCATGCTGGCTTTTTCCGGTGAAAAGATCCTGCTGATCGGCGGCGTGGTCAGCGGCTACGGCGGGATCCTGCTGAATGTCTATATGAAGACCAAGGAGAGCGGAGTCGCTCCGACTAAAAGTGATGTCATCAGCATCATCTGGCAGTTTGTGATCATCGTCTTTACCGCTTTTTTCATCTACCGGATCAGCGAGGCCTGGAAGAATACGGAAAAAGAATTCCTGTCGGAAATTGACATGGTGGAAGAAGAAAACGCCAGAGTCAACAATTTCCTTGCCAATGTATCCCATGAGATCAGAACGCCCATCAATGTGGTTATGGGCCTGTCATCCGTATTGGAGCAGGAAAAACTCCCGGATTATGTCAGAGAGCGGGTGGACGCCATTTCCCTGGCAGGTCACAGGGTTGCAGAACAGATCGGCGACATCCTGGACTTCACGGAAGTGGATATGAGCGATATCACGGTCACCAACGAAACCTACAGCATCGGTTCTATGGTCAACGACCTTCTGATGCAGCTGGCGTTCATGGAAAACTATGGCCTGGACCTGGTGGTAGATCTTGAACCCCAGATCCCCTGCGGTCTGAGAGGCGATTCAGGCAAGATCAAAAAGATCCTCTGGCACCTTGTCAGCAACGGCTATAAATTTACGAAAAACGGCGGCGTCAATGTTCATATCGGATATATCCGCCGAGAATACGGCATCAACCTTCTTCTGGAAGTTTCCGATACCGGTGAAGGCATGTCAGAAGAAGAACTGGAACATATCTATGAAAAATTCTACCAATCCGATTCCGGCCGTTCCCGTATGTCAGGCGGCCTGGGTCTGGGTATTCCCATTGTGAACGGCATGACCCTTGCCATGGGCGGCGTGCTGGCCATTGAAAGCAAAGAACGTGAAGGTACCGTAGTCCGCATCAGTATCCCGCAGGAAGTGGTGGATGAAGATCCCTGCCTCTATGTGGAAGGGCGTGAAAACTGCGTGGTTGCAGGCTATCTGGGCTTTATGACCACGGGGCATCCCGGTATCCGGGATTATTATATTACCATGATTGCCCATCTGTCCCAGGGACTGGGCATTCCTTTCCACAGGGTGGAATCCAGGCAGGAGCTGGAGAAACTGGTGCAGATCAGCAACATTACCCATCTGTTCGTGGGTACCGGCGAATATCTGGAGAACAAAGCATATATTGAACAGCTGTCAAGGAATATGAACGTGGCGCTGGTTGCGGATATCGGATATACAGGCGGCGCCGGCGGCGGTGTGACCATCCTTCCTAAGCCGTTCTATGGCGCGCAGATCGTCAATTTCTTAAATCATATATTTGATGAAAACAAACTGTATGATGAAAGAATGACCACACCGGGAATCCGCGCCCTGGTGGTGGACGACGAACCTATGAACCTGCTGGTGGCAAAGGGTATTTTCGAGGCCTACGGCATGCAGGTGACCACAGCCGGTGGCGGCGCAGAGTCCATCGAACTGTGCCAGCATTATGACTATGACATTATCTTCATGGATCATATGATGCCGGGCATGGATGGCGTGGAGGCTATGAAGAGTTTGCGCGCCAATGCGGCGAAGAATAAAAAGGAACTTTGCATTGTGGCGTTGACAGCCAACGCCATTAGTTCTGCCAAAGAAATGTTCCTGTCGGAAGGATTTGACGGATTTATCGCTAAGCCGGTGGAAATGTCGGAACTCGAGCGCGTTCTGAAGCGGGTACTTCCGAAGAACGCCATTGTTTATCAGAAAAAAGAAAATGAAGGCAATTATGAGTGGAATCTCGAAGGCATGGGGAGCGGAACCATGCGTGAGATCACAAGGGTTTCATCCAAAGCCTATGTCAACAGAAATCCCGCTCAGCCGGAAGATGAATTTGCAGCACTGAAAAAGCTCGGCGTAGATATTGAAAAAGGTCTAGGTTACTGCCAGCATGAGATCCCCTTCTATAAAGAGGTTCTCAGGGAGTATGCGAAGGATCGCAGCAAAAAGCTTGCGGAACTGGATAAGATGTATGAGGAAAAGGACTGGGATCTTTACAAGATCAAAGTCCACGCCATTAAGAGCACATCCAAAATGATCGGTGCCATGACACTTTCTGATATGGCAAAAGAGCTGGAACTTGCAGCAGGCAAAAAGGATGAAACTTTTATCCTTGCAAAGCATGAAGATATGCGAATTGCTTATGAAAAGATGATTCATGCCATCGAGACGGTATGTGAGATCGCGCAGGATGCAGATGATGATGACGGACTGATGGAATTTGCGCCGGCATCGGATCCTTCGGAAGTCGGGATGATGGAGTTTTCACCGGCAGATGAAAATGCAGCCATCCGGGAAGGAGGCAAAGCATGAAAGAATTCTTTGGCCTGATCCGGGATGAATCCAAACCCATAGAGGAAAGACTTTTTGCGCTCTTGACCATGATCGCCCTTTCGGCGCTGTTTGTGATGTTTGTGGTGGGAATCGTGATCGGAGAGTCCTTTGCCGATATTGCAGTTCTCGGCGGCGGTCTTGCGGTGTTTGTGATCATGTTGATCATCGCCGTCAGATTCCGGATCATCCATATCCTGGCACCCATCAGTGCGTTTATGATCATATTGATCCTGCTGCCGGTCACCTTCTTTGCGGGAGGCGGTATCTATGGCGGCTCCCCGCTTTGGTTTGTGTTCTGTACCCTTTATGTCAGCATGGTTATCAGCGGGAAGACGAAATATGTTCTCATCGGATTGGATGTGCTGGTTGGAGCGCTTTGCTATCTCATTGCTTACCTGCGTCCGGATACGGTGATGCAGCACACCACAGAAGAAGCCTATATTGATTCCTATGTTTCCGTGGTATTTGTCTGTGCCATGCTGGGCGTCATGGTGGCCTTTGAGATCAATGTGCTGAAAAAAGCCATGGAGAAATACCGGGAAAAAAGCCACGAAGTGGAAGGCCTCAATGAAAGCCAGAACCGCTTTTTCTCCAGCATGAGTCATGAGATCCGCACGCCTATTAATACCATTATCGGTTTGAACGAGATGATCCTGCGTGAGGATATTTCCGAGGAAGTGGCAGAGGATGCCAGGAATATCCAGTCCTCATCCAAGGTGCTTTTATCAGTTATCAATGATATTCTCGATATGTCCAAGATCGCGTCGGGCCGGATGGAGATCGTGCCGGTATCTTATGACGTAACCGCGCTTTTGACTGAGATTTATAATATGATGTCAGGCAGGGCAAAAGAAAAAGGTCTGGCGCTGTATATGGATGTGGATCCCAATATGCCGGCGCAGCTGTTCGGCGATGAAGTCCGTGTGAAACAGATTTTGATCAATCTTTGTGGAAATGCCGTCAAATATACGGAGGAAGGCAGCATTACCATTTCCGTTCATTCCACCCTGGCGGATTCCACCCACGTGAAGGTGACGTTTTCCGTGGAAGATACGGGTATGGGAATCCGCAAAGAAAACCTGCCTTACCTGTTTGATGCATTCCGAAGAGTGGATGAAAAGCAAAACAGAAATATCGAAGGAACGGGACTTGGCCTTTCCATCGTAAAACAGCTGGTGGAACTGATGAACGGCGAAGTCACGGTGAGCAGCGTCTATACAAAGGGTTCCACCTTCACCGTTACCATTGAACAGGAGATGGTATCCGAGGCGACTGTCGGCAGATTTGATCCATCGGTCAAAACCCGCCTGTCCCATGAAAGCGGTTTCCGGCAGATCTTTGAAGCGCCGCAGGCGTCAGTTCTGATCGTGGATGATAATGATGCCAATCTTTTGGTGGAAAGAAAACTCCTGCGTCATACCCTGATGAAAGTGGAGACGGCAACCGGCGGACAGGAAGCATTGTCGGCCTGCCTTGAGAAACGGTATGACGTGATCCTGATGGATCATCTGATGCCGGGAATGGACGGTATCGAGTGCCTGAAAGCCCTTCGTGACCAGGTGGGCGGCCTGAACCGTGAAACTCCGGTGATCGTTTTGACTGCCAATGCGGGAAGTGAAAACCAGGCTTTGTATAAGCGGTCCGGTTTTGATGATTACGTATTAAAACCCGTAGATCCGGAAATCCTCGAAGAGGCGCTGATCGGCGTCCTTCCTGCTGATAAACTGCATATTGAAAAGAGTGAAACGGTCCATGACGACAAGACGGAAGAGGCCCAGCGTCAGGTCAGAAGAAAGATCCCCCTTCTCATTACTACGGATTCTGTTGCAGACCTGCCAAAGCAGCTGGTCGAGAACCTGAAGATCCCGGTTTTGCCCTATCAGGTCTATACAGGTGACGGCGTATTCTCAGACGGGATCGAGGCCGGCGGTGATGTCATCATCCGTTCCATGATGTATAAAAAAGTGGTGGCAAAAAGTCAGGCGCCCACAGTGGAAGAGTATGAGGAATTCTTTGCTCACCAGCTGTCGCTTGCTCAGCATGTGATCCATATCGCCATGGCGAAACGCGCCAGCAAGGGATATGAACATGCCTGCGAAGCAGCCCTCTCATTTTATAATGTCCGGGTTGTCAATTCAGCCCATCTGTCCAGCGGCATGGGACTTGTTGTACTTGCGGCCAAAGAATATACGACCTCCGGTCAGACGGATGTGGAAAAGATCGTTTCCTTTATCCGGCAGAAGCGGGAAAAGATCCATACCAGTTTTGTGGTGGATTCCACTGAATATCTGACAAGGGCCGGCAGACTGTCGGAGAGGGTGCATAAGATCTGTAACGGACTGATGATCCATCCCATTATTTCTCTGGAAAACAGTGCGATGCAGGTGCGTCATGTGATCTTCGGAAACCGCGAGGATGCCTGGGCGAAATATATCAGAAGGACTTTTTCCGATCCCGACAGAGTGGATAATAAGGTGCTGTTCATCACCTATGCCGGTATGAAGATGTCGGAACTCGAAGAGGTAAAACGACAGGTTCTTGAAAAAGTGCCGTTTGAAAAGATCTATCTGCAGAAGGCGTCGCCGGCTATTTCCATTAACTGCGGTCCCGGT
>JAFZNL010000289.1 GCA_017550925.1 Lachnospiraceae bacterium
CGGTAACAACGCCGGTGGCCTTGTCTACCTTTCTGTAGGGAGCCTCGATGAAGCCGTACTCATTGATCCTTGCAAAGGATGCAAGGTAGGAGATAAGTCCGATGTTAGGACCTTCGGGGGTCTCAATGGGGCACATACGTCCGTAATGGGAATAATGGACATCGCGGACCTCAAAACCTGCACGATCCCTGGAAAGACCACCGGGACCCAGTGCGGAAAGACGTCTCTTATGTGTCAGCTCGCCAAGCGGGTTGTTCTGATCCATGAACTGTGACAGCTGCGAAGATCCGAAGAACTCTTTCACTGCAGCCTGCACAGGCTTGATGTTGATCAGCGACTGGGGCGTTACCTCTTCGGCAGCCTGGGTCTGCATACGCTCGCGGACCACTCTTTCCAGTCTTGTCATACCAACACGGTACTGATTCTGCAAAAGCTCACCAACCGCACGGATACGACGATTGCCCAAATGGTCGATGTCATCCTTGTTACCAACACCGTACTCAAGGTGCATATTGTAGTTAATGGATGCCAGAATGTCTTCCTTGGTGATGTGTTTCGGGATCAGCTGGCTGATGCTGTGGGTGATCGCAGCGGTAAGCTGATCAGCATCCTCAGCATACTCCTGCAGGATGCTCTGAAGAGTCGGGAAGTAAACAAGTTCTGTTACGCCCAGCTGTTTCGGATCACAATCCAGGAATGCGCGGATATCTACCATCATATTGGAAAGCACTTTGATCTTACGATCATTGCCCTCTACCCAGACAGACGGAACAGCAGCATTCTGAATCTTATCCGCCAGTTCTGCCGTCACGGTCTCGCCTGCGGATGCGATCACCTCTCCCGTAAAGTTGGAGACCACGTCCTCTGCAAGTACCTGGCCGCGGATACGGTTTCTTAAAAGCAGTTTCTTGTTGAATTTGTAACGTCCCACTTTTGCAAGATCATACCTGCGGGGATCAAAGAACATAGAACCGATCAGGCTCTTTGCATTATCAGCATTGAAAGGCTCGCCGGGACGGATCTTCTTAAAGAGCTCAGCAAGACCTTCCTCATAACTTCCTTCCGGATTGCGTTCAGAAACTGTGGGATCTTTGGTAAGCGATGCCATGATCTTGGGTTCTTCGCCAAACAGTTCAATGATCTCCTTGTTGGTTCCGATACCCATGGCACGCAAAAAGACGGTGACAGGTACTTTTCTGTTCCTGTCCACGCGCACATAGAAAATATCATTGGCGTCGGTCTCATATTCAAGCCAGGCTCCTCTGTTTGGGATTACCTGACAGGAAAAGAGTTCCTTACCAAGCTTATCATGATCGATGGAATAATAAATGCCCGGAGAACGTACGAGCTGACTGACAATGACACGTTCGGCACCATTGATCACAAAGGTACCTGTTTCTGTCATCAGAGGCAGTTCGCCCATGAAAATCTCGATTTGTTCCATGTCGCCCTTCTCTTTGCTATAGAGACGGACTTTGACTTTCAGGGGTGCAGAATAGGTGGTGTCCCGCTCCTTGCACTTTTCAATGGAGTACTTGATCTCGTCTTTGCAAAGACGATAGCCCACAAACTCAAGGGACAGTTGATCGCTGTAGTCTTCAATGGGAGAGATGTCATTAAACACCTCTTTGAGACCTTCCTCCAAAAACCAATTGTATGAACTCTTCTGCACCTCAATGAGGTTCGGCATTTCAAGGACTTCTTTCTGCCGGGAATAACTCATACGCTTGTGCTTACCGGAAACAACGGGACGAATACGGTTTTTTTCCATTGACAGTTCACCTCGCTATATTAGTCTTTTGGGCATAGTTTACCTAATTTCGCCAAAAGCGCAAATTACATTATACAACAAGGTGTTTTTGAAGTCAATGGTCAATTTTTATTTTTTTCAGATCAGCCGAAGTAGTCGATCTTCATGGCCTTTTTCACGGCCGCCAGGGTCTCGGCTGCCTTTGCCTCGGCAACCTCACTGCCCTTCTTTAAGATCTCATAGACGCCGTCAATGTCCTTTTCCCACTGTACCCTGCGCTCGCGGATGGGCGCCAGTTCGGACTGCAGAACCTTGCCGAGGAACTTTTTGACCTTCACATCTCCCAAACCGCCCCTGGTGTAATGCTCTTTGAGCTCATCCAGGTTCTTATAGTCCGGCCAGAACTCAGCAAAGTGGTCATCATTGGCAAAAGCCTCTAGATAGATAAAGACGGTATTGCCCTCCAGATGTCCGGGATCCTCAACTTTCAGATGCAAAGGATCCGTAAACATAGTCTTGATCTTTTTATTCACTTCCTCCTCGGTATCGGAAAGATAGATGCAGTTGCCAAGGGACTTGCTCATCTTGGCCTTGCCGTCTGTACCGGGAAGGCGCATACAGTATTTGTTTTCCGGCAGCATGATCTTGGGATCCACAAGAGTCTCACCGTAAACGGTATTGAACTTATGTACGATCTCCTTAGCCTGCTCCAGCATGGGCATCTGATCTTCACCTACCGGAACTACCGTTGCCTGAAAAGCGGTGATATCTGCCGTCTGGCTGATGGGATAGGTAAAAAATCCCACCGGAATGCTGGCTTCAAAATTGCGCTGCTGGATCTCCGCCTTTACGGTAGGATTCCGCTGGAGCCTTGACACAGTTACCAGATTCATATAGTAAAAACTCAGCTCGCAAAGCTCCGGGATCTGGGACTGAATAAACAGGGTGGACTTGGCCGGATCCAGTCCGACGGACAGATAATCCAGTGCCACCTGCGTCACATTCTCTCTGACCTTATCGGGATTTTCCGCATTATCGGTCAGTGCCTGTGCATCCGCGATCATAATATTAATTTCATCGTAGTTACCGGAATTCTGCAGCTCTACTCTTCTGCGAAGGGAACCAACATAGTGACCTACATGCAGTCTGCCTGTGGGCCTGTCGCCGGTTAAGATGATCTGTTTTTGTTTCTTGTTTTCACTCATGGTTTTTTCCTCTGTTTCTTATCTTTCACTAATTCAGTTATCCGAAAACGGATCGCTCCACTCGAGCCCTTCCTTCACGTGTGCCAGCATGCTCTTAGATGCGCTGCGCATGCCCTCTTTGGTCTTCTGGCCCAGCTCCCTTGCATTTGCCCTTGTCTGTTCCCGGAGATTACGCACTTCCTCAGCAAGCTCTTCCTGGCTCTTCCTGATCTCCTCAACAAAGGCTTCGCGGGATTCATATACCTTCCGGCTGCGTTCATACATCCGGTCGGAAACCTCAAACACGTTCTCAATCATACCACTGTAAAGGTCATGAGGCAAGCGGAAAATCTTCCCTGTGTAATCCACCACATGGGCCGCACCGTCCAGAATATAATCCGAAGTGTCTTTTTTGTACTTCTTCAGCTCGCCGCTCTTCATCATTTCCAGCAGTTCGCCGTAGCGGTCATGTGCCGCAAAAACGCTCTCCTCCCAGGAGATATAGATCTCATCCATGGCGCCCTGCCCCACTTTTGCCATATGGGGGATGTCCTTGCCCACCTTCATCAGCAGTGCAGCCATGGACTGGGCATTTTCCTCGATCAAAAATCCGTTGCGGTCATCCGTGATCCCTTCCGATGCACAGGAGTCCTTGATCAGGACGCTGGCAAGGCCGCAGGCCGCTGCCTCCCTGACAACGATACCATTCGTATCATAGGTAGAGGGGAACAAAAACAGGTCCGCCCTGGTATTCCATGCCCGAAGGGCCATTCTATCATGGATTGCGCCGGTAAAGATCACCTTGCCGGGCAAAGATCCCTGCACATGTTTTTCCTTCGATTCGTCTGACTCTCCGGACTGGGCCGCATCGCCGTAAAGCGTGCCCGCCGCATCCACGGAAAGTCCGAGCTTGATGGCTGTTTCCACCATCTCCGGAGCGTCCACGCCGCCGCCGATGAATACCATCCGAAAATCCATGCCGCTTTCCGCACAGATCTTCAACGCATCCAATATGATCGGCAATCCCTTATACTTCATCAACCTGCCGACAAAGAGGAATACCGGAATACCCTCAGGCAGATCATAGCCTGCTGTAGCCGCTGCAACGCCTTCGGCATCAATCCTTCCCTTAGGGAAATCCACGCCGTTGGATACTACCCTGTAATCGCCCTGATAACCGAGGGACCGCAGGTTTTCTCCCGCGCCCTGGGATACCACCCAGACATCATCGCAGGCATCGATATTGCTTACCAGCATCCGGATCGCCTCTTTTTGCATAAACTCAGCTTTCATGGCTCTGGCAATATCCACATCAAATTTCGTATGATAGGTAAAAACCAGAGGCACATCCTTTGATCTGTGGCTTCCCAGCTGGTTACGAACAAGCCGCGCCATAATGGTAGATACTGCCGGACAATGGGAATGGATGATATCCGGTGAAAAATCCAGCATCTGCTCTACTTCCTGCATGGCCAGCGGATTCCCTGCGCGATATCCGTTAACGATCCCCGTGGTGTCAAAACTCTTATAAGGGATCACGCGGTAGGGATAGTTATCATACTGTCCATCTGGATACTTGGGCGTTGCAACCACCGCCTCAGCCTTTTCGGACTCCGTCAGGATCTTCGCATAATTCATGACGGTATTGGCCACCCCGTCGATCACCGGGGGAAAGGAATCATTTAAAAGCAGGACCTTCATCTTCGAATCATTCTCATTCAAGACATTCATCTC
>JAFZNL010000290.1 GCA_017550925.1 Lachnospiraceae bacterium
CACGAGCATTGCTTCCTTTCTTGGGATGTGGTTTTGGTCGACGACATTATACCAAAAAGGGAGGTCAATGCTCATTTTATTTTGAACTCCCGATAAATCAAGGTTTTAGAACTAAAAACGGGTAGTAAACTTGACACTACCCTGATCAATTAGGAGGAAAAATTATGAAAAAGAAACTGATCATTGCGCTTGGAATTACCGTGATCGCGGCCTTTGCTTTTACGGGCTGCGGATCCCCGAAGGTGGAGGAAATCCCGGAGGAAGAGGCAACGCCCATCGATGTGGATGAACCGGTTGTAAATGAAATAGAGGCCGGCGATGATGCCCAGGCAGATGTGATCGAAGATGCAGATGAGCCTGCGCCAAATGCCGGAGAGGATACGCAGGAGGAAGCAGGCGAGGATGCACAGTAAGAATCCGGTGAAGATGCGCAGGAAGCGCAGGAAGCAGACGGCGAGAGTGCAAAAGCAAGCCTTCCGGCTTATGAGTATCCGGGTCCGGAACTGTTTTACAGCATTCTTTACAAGTATCTGGTCGATGAGTTAGCCGACAATTATCCCGAAGCGGATGTGGCAATTCCCTGCCCGGTGATCCTGGAAGTGGATGATAGCAACCGGGATGATATTCTTGTTTATGGGAATTTCTGTATCTATACCTATGACCAGAATGGCGACAATCTGGAATCTTCGGCGGGCGGCTCTTATCCCGGCGTGATACACTTAAAGAATGATGACGATGCGGGATATATCGTTACCGGCATGGACGTGGTAGAAGACGGCAGCGGTTATACCGAAAGTGCTAAGAAGATCTTCGGCAGCCATTTTGATGCCTTTGAAAAAATGAACGGCGATGAGGAACTGCGTGAGAACACAAGGGCGCAGATCATTGCGAATTATGTTGCGGCTAACCAGCTGTCTATCAAGACCTATCAGGACTTTGGATGGGATCCGGTGGAGTTACCGGAGGAGAATATTGACAGCTTCTACAGTACGCTGGATTGATGAATCAGAAAAGAGGAAAAAATATTATGGATAAAAATGTAACAGTACTTAGAATTGAGGATCCCAGGGAGAAGCAGCGGATCGCAAGACAGATCCTGGAAGCACTGAAAGAGTGGTTCGAGGTAGAGGAGAGCAGGGAACAGTACATCGCAGATTGCAAAGACTGGATCTTCCTTGCAGCAAAAATGGAAGAGGAATATGTGGGCTTTATCTGCCTGCGGGAAACCGGAAAAGCGACGGTGGACCTGGCTGTTATGGGCGTGCTGAAAAGCTGCCACAGACACGGCGTTGGACGGGCGCTTTTTGAAGAGGCAAAAAAGATCGCGGCGCAGGAAGGCTATTCCTTTATGCAGGTCAAGACAGTGCGGATGGGAATGTATGAAGACTATGACAGGACGAACCGTTTTTATTTAGGTGTCGGTTTTCAGGAGTTTGAGGTTCTCCCCGAGTTATGGGATGAGGCAAATCCCTGCCAGATCTATGTGATGTATCTGGGACAGTAGCTTTGGAAGAGAAAGCGTTTGGTTTGAAATCATGAGAAAAAATAAGCGATGCATTTGGTTTGGGGTGTTTATGATGATCTTAATTACGGCGCTGGGCAGCGGCGGTTATTCCGCATTTGCTGCGCCGGCGTCTGTGAAGATCAATGAGAAAAATTTCCCCGATCCTATTTTCCGGTCTGTGATCGCAGAATCTGATTATGACCGGGACGGGAACGGCACATTGGATGCAAAAGAAATCGGCCTAACCATCAACATTCACTGTGAGGGCATGGGTATTGAGTCACTGCAGGGCGTGGAGTATTTTACGGACCTGCAGGGACTGTGGTGCAAGGATAATAAGATCAAGACTTTGGATATCAGCAAAAATAAAGATCTTCGTGGTCTGTGGTGCTCTGGCAATCTGCTGACGAGCCTGGATTTATCGCCCAACCCGGAGCTGTTATGGGTTTACTGCTATGACTGTAAACTGACGTCTTTAAATGTGGCGGATAATCCGAAGATGGCGTTTATCGAATGCAATACCAATCCGTTAAAGACGCTGGATGTGTCACATAATCCGGAGCTGGAGCATCTGACCTGCGGCACCTGTGAGCTGAAAACTTTGGATGTGAGCAAGAATCCGAAACTGGCGCATCTGGATGCATTTCAGAATCATTTGACGCAGCTTGATGTGACTCACAATCCGAAGATGAAGCGGCTGGATGTCTGGAGCAATCAGGGGCTGGGCAGTATCGATGTCAGCCAGAATCCCGGGCTGCAGTATTACAACTGCGCCTATAACAAGGCGACGAGCATTGATGTCAGCCACAATCCGCAGCTGACGAAACTGATCTGCAGCTACAATCAGATCAGTAAGCTGGATCTGTCCCAAAACACGAAGCTGGTGTATCTGGATTGCGCGTGCAATGATATCAGCAAGCTGAATCTGAAAAACAATCCGAAGCTGCGTTTCCTGCAGGCTTTTACCAACCCTTTTAAAACGCTGGATATCGGCAGCAATCCCTATCTGATCAAAACTTATAAAGAAGGAAAAAAGCAGGACGAATCTGCAGTCTGCAAGGGGCACTCCTGGACCATTGATTACGGCGGAGATACCTCCACCGGTGGGGATAATATTTTCTTCCTCTGCTTTGATGATGCGGCAAAGTTAATAACGAAAGCAAGCAGCACGGCGATGGCAGAGGACCCGGCAGCAGTGGATGGTGAGATCGCAGATCCGAAGGAAGTGGTCACCCGTGAGATGTTTGCCCAGATCCTGTATGAAATGGCAGGAAGCCCGAGCACGGCAGGTCTGAAATCGAGATTTACGGACGTGGAGTCCGGCGCCTGGTATGAAAATGCGCTGCTTTGGGGAGAGAAAAACCATATCTGTACCGGCTATCCGGATGTATCGTCAGATACCTTCGGCGTCGGCAGGTGGATCACCCGTCAGGATGTCTGTCTGATGCTGATGCGCTATGCAGAACTGATGAATTATAAGCGGGATATCGACTTTGGACGGAGCGATGATTACATCGATTATTTCGATGTGGATTTTGATCACTGGGAGGCCATTTGCTGGTCCGCTACCTGGCAGATCATGGAAGGCAAAGGCGAGCCGGGGGCACCGAAGGAAGAACAGCGGATCGATCCCTTAGGGAAGGCAACGAGAAGTGAGATCAAGGCGATTGTAAAGCGATTCCTGGAAGTTAATGACGAGTCTGCCGGAAAGTTTGAACAGATCTATGCAAAAGTAATGAAAAAGGCGCCGAAGAAGGCCGTTGCGACCGATAAGAAATCTAACGGGTTTTATGAGATGGAGAGTGCGAAAGGCATGGCGGTCACTTTTTCAAAGATGATCAATGCGGATGCGACAAATATCGCAGTGCCGGATACGGTGACCATCGGCGGCAAAAAATACAAGGTGACCAGGATCGCACCGAATGCATTTTTGAACCAAAAGAAGCTGAAAAAGATCACTATCGGAAAGAACATCAAGACGATTGGCAAGAAGGCTTTTTACGGCTGTAAGAACCTGAAAACGGTGAAGATCCTGACAACGAAACTGAAGAAGAAAACAGTGGGGAAAAATGCCTTTGGAAAGATCCATAAAAAGGCGGTGGTAAGCGTGCCGAAGAAGCGAAAAAGTGCTTATCAAAAACTCCTGAAAGCAAGGGGGATCACGGGAAAGAAACAAAAGATCAAATGACAGAGACAAAATGCTGTAAAATCGCTGTAAAATTCGCTTTTGGGTGTGGTAATTCACGAGCGAAAGAGATATAATAAAGCGTAAGGATGCCACAGCAGCAGATGGACTGATCGGATCCAGCGAAAGCTGTGGCGTTTCTGCACTCATGGGGATATTTTATTGTTATGTTCGTGGGTCATGAAATGAGTACATGCTGGGGATAACTTTGTAGTTAATTCAGAAAGGAGAGGTTACATGTTTGATTTCAAGTATTTCACCCCGACAAAAGTTGTGTTCGGCAAGAACACGGAAAGCAAGGTCGCAGACCTGATCAAGGAGTTTGGGGGAACCAAGGTTTTGATCCATTACGGCGGCGGCAGCGTGGTACGCTCCGGATTGCTGCAGAGAGTGACCGATACGCTCGATGCTGCAGGGATCAGTTATGTGACGCTTGGCGGCGCAGTGCCGAACACGCACCTTGGACTGGTGTACGCAGGCATTGAGCTTTGCAGGAAAGAGAATGTGGATTTTCTGCTGGCAGTGGGCGGCGGAAGTGCCATTGACTCTGCAAAAGCCATCGGTTACGGCCTGGCAAACGAAGGGGATGTTTGGGATTTTTATGATTATAAGAGACAGGCTGAGGGCGCTGTGCCCCTTGGCGTGATCCTGACCATAGCAGCAACCGGAAGTGAGATGAGCGACTCTTCCGTTATCACCAAAGAGGAAGGCCTTGTAAAACGCGGCTACAGCA
>JAFZNL010000291.1 GCA_017550925.1 Lachnospiraceae bacterium
AAGTTTATTTACGCTTATTGGAACGAGCCGGATTCTACCATGCACAGAAAGGGCACGGGCAGCACAGAAGCGCATCAGGTGATCACAGCGCTTGAAAAAAAGATAGAAGAGTTTGCTGACAGTCTATCGGACACGCTGCTTTTCATCACAGCGGATCACAGTCATATAGACTGCCAAAATCTTTGCATTTTGGATTATCCGGAAGTATTAGAAACTCTTGAACGGATGCCGGCTATGGAACCGAGAACTTTAAACCTGTTTGTGAAAAAAGAGTATCGGGATCGTTTTCCCACCATCTTTCAAAAAGCCTTCGGAGATAAACTGCTTTTACTGACCAGGGATGAGGTTCTATCCAAAAAGCTGTTTGGAATCGGCAGACAGCGGGATGGATTACAGGATCTGATCGGCGACTTTGTAGCAGTCTCTACTTCTGATACAGCAGTCTTTATAACCCACTATGAAGCGCAGACAATGCCGGGAGGACACGCAGGCATGACAGAAGAAGAATACAGGATCCCGCTGATCGTAATAGATAACTAGAAATTCAACCTATGACATTTTTGATGCCCATGCAATGGCATCATCTATATGGGGCCTGAAGTTGTCCCTTCCCACCTTCTCAACAAAACCGCTCTTTTCCATGGTTTTCATGGGCTGTTCATTGACATGGGAAAATACCATCTGAATGCCGGCTTCCCTGCATCTGTCAAACAGCTGCTCCATAGCGTGCATTGCGGATGCATCCAGGGCCGGAACCCCTCTCATACGGAAAATGATCACTCTGGTAAAGTCTTTGAAATGAACCCCGGCCAGTCTGTCTGCGTCGCCGAAGAACATGGGGCCGGAGATCTCATAGATACGCACATGCTTCGGGATCTCTTTCAGGTCGCTTCCATCGGGATCCTCGTCCGGATCATAGTATTTCCAGCCGGACACAACGGATTCGTCGCTCATTCTCTTCATAAAGAGAACGCAGGCCATGATCATGCCGATCTCGATCGCTACCACCAGGTCAAAGACAACCGTAAGGATAAAGGTAACCACAAGGACCGCGATATCGCTCTTGGGGGAAGTTTTGCACAGATGAACAAAGGTCCTCCACTGGCACATGTTGTAAGCCACCAGGAACAGAATCGCTGCGATGGTGGGCATGGGGATCAGCGCCGCATAGGGCATCAGAAGGATCAGTACCAGGATCAGGACGATGGAATGAACCATGCCTGCCACAGGGGTTCTTCCGCCGTTTTTGATATTGGCAGCCGTTCTTGCGATGGCACCGGTAGCCGGAATGCCGCCCAACAGAGCGGAGCCGATATTTCCCGCACCCTGTGCAATCAGTTCCATATTGGATCTGTGATGGGAATTGATCATTCCGTCGGCAACCACGCAGGAAAGAAGTGATTCAATGGCGGCAAGGATCGCTATGGTGACAGCGTCCGGGGCCACATTTTTGATCATTCCCATGGAAAAATCCGGCATGGTAAAGCTGGGAAGTTTATTGCTGATGGTATAGAGATCGCCGATGGTATTGACGTCCATTTTTAAGAACTTAACCATAAGGATCCCCACAATGACGGCGATGAGTGAACCGGGGATTTTTTCAGAGATATAAGGCCATATGATCAGGATCGCCAGGCATACCGCGCCGACAATAAGAGCCTGCAGGTTGATCGTTGATATATTATGAAAGATCGCTTCCACCTTTTCCATGGTCTCTATGGTAACGGTTCCCTGGGGATAGGTCAGTCCCAAAAAGTCCTTGATCTGTCCGATGAGGATGGTCACCGCGATGCCGGCGGTAAATCCGGTGGTGATGGTATAAGGGATGAAGCGGATCAGGGATCCCAGCCTGAGAACTCCCATCAGGATCAGCAGAATGCCTGCCATCAGCGTTGCCAGGGCAAGCCCACTCATGCCGTTCTTTGCAACAATGCCTGCTACGATGGTTGCAAAGGCTGCCGTGGGGCCCGCGATCTGAACACGGCTTCCGCCCAGGAAGGATATGATAAAACCGGCCACGATGGCCGTATAGATACCCTGCTCGGGTCCGACGCCGGAAGCCAGGGCCAGGGCGATGGACAGGGGCAGGGCTATGATCGCTACGATAATACCTGATACAACGTCCGTTGCAAATTTCTTGCCGTCGTAGGTTTTCAGGACGCTGAACAGCATGGGTTTGAGCTTATCTTTTTTCATATAGTATTCTCCGATTTATTGGTTTTATCAGTCATTATCCGGCTCCGTATGTAATACCGGATTTACACCACTATTTTCCCCAAACGAATAGTACTATATGACGATTTTCATTCTTTGTAAATATTCATATTTACCAAATCTTTTCGCTATCCTGCGGCTCTCATCGAAAACTTGAACAATTCTCAGGAGAAAACTGTTTGATATATTAAGGGCACTTTTCCAAAAAGGGATGAAAATCATATTGCGTTTTTTTCACAAAAAATGTTTAATGGATATAGATTTGAAAAATACTTTTATCGGAGTCGGGCCATGACTTATTCCATCATTGGCATCATTACAACAGTTGTTCTTATCATTAACAACAGAGACGTTTTATGGGGACGGGATGATTACATCAAGACCGCAACCTATAAGGCTTACCGTTATCTGCTTTTCGGGATCCTGGCCTATCTGATCACGGATATGCTATGGGGGATCCTGGATGCCCACCATCTGATCACAACGATTTATATCGATACGGTGATCCACTTTATTGCCATGGCCACCGCGGTGATGCTGTGGACCAGGTATGTAACCGTTTATCTCGGAAACAAAAATGGCTTCGGCAAACTTCTCAGTTATGCCGGAAATCTGTTTTTATGCTTTGAGATCATCACGGTCTGTGTAAATTTCTTTGTTCCCGTCCTTTTCAGTTTTGACACTGACGGCACATATCATGCCGGCATCGCAAGGTATATCACCCTCGCTATCCAGATCGTACTTTTCCTTCTCACTTCCCTCTATGCCCTGGCCAATCTCTCAAAAACCAGTGGCACAGAAAGGCGGCGCTATCTTACCATCGGACTTTTTGGCAGTGCGATCACCATCTTTATCTTCGTCCAGCTCTTTTATCCGCTGCTTCCCTTTTATGCCATGGGATATATGCTGGGCACCTGTCTTTTGCACAGTTTTGTTGTGGAGGACGAAAAGGATGAATACCGCGAGGCACTGAAGGCTGCACTTTTGAAAGCAGAAGAAGCAAGCAAGGCCAAATCAGCTTTTCTGTCAAAAATGAGACATGAGATCAGAACGCCCATGAACGCCATTATCGGTATCAATAACATTGCATTGCAGGATCCCACAACCAATGATAAGACAAAAGAATACCTGGGAAAAATCGGCACATCAGCCAATCATCTTCTGGGGATCATAAACGATATCCTTGATATGAGCCGTATCGAATCCGGAAATATAACCCTGAAAGAAGAAGCATTCCTGCTTTCAAGGGAAATTAATCAGGTCAATACCATCATCAGCGGACAGTGCAGCGAAAAGAACCTCACCTACAAGTTTCAGGCAACCTGTGATATGGATGCCTGTTACATGGGCGATGCCATGAAACTGAAGCAGGTTCTGATCAATATTCTGGGAAACTCGGTCAAGTTCACACCGGAAGGTGGCAGTGTCAGTTTTACGATTGAAGAAGTGTCTGAAAGTAATGATTCAAAAACCTTTCGGTTTATCATCAGTGATACGGGTATCGGCATCAGCAAGGAATACCTTCCGCATATTTATGACGCCTTCAGCCAGGAAAACTATGCCTCCACAAACAAATACGGAAGCACCGGTCTTGGCATGCCCATCACGAAAAGCATTGTAGAAATGATGAAGGGACAAATCGATGTAGAAAGCGAGAAGGATAAAGGAACCACCTTTACCCTGACGCTCACCTTTGGCAAGACTGCGCAAAAAGCCATGTCGGAATCCGCCGCTGATGATCATACAGATTCTGAAGCGACTGATGATGCTTTCAAAGGAAAACGGATTCTCCTTGCAGAAGATATGGCCATCAACGCCGAGATCATGATAGCGATCCTGGGAACAAAAGGGATCGAGGCTGACGTTGCCGAAAACGGCCGGATTGCTGTGGACCTTTTCACGTCTCACGGATCAGGCTATTATATGGCTGTTTTTATGGATATGAAAATGCCGGAGGTTGACGGACTGGAAGCTGCCAAATTAATAAGAAGCAGCGACCATCCGGACGCTGCCTCTATCCCTATCATTGCCCTGACGGCCAATGCCTTTGATGAAGATGTTCAAAAAAGCCGCGATGCCGGTATGAATGCACACCTCAGCAAACCGGTAGAACCGGATCTCATCTTTCAGACATTGCGTCAATATTCATAACAGCGGCTG
This sequence comes from Lachnospiraceae bacterium, assembly GCA_017550925.1. Taxonomy (GTDB): domain Bacteria; phylum Bacillota; class Clostridia; order Lachnospirales; family Lachnospiraceae; genus RGIG7926. The sequence continues at coordinate 4,375 of JAFZNL010000291.1, forward strand.
AATTTCGCCGGCGGCAGGGATTCCTCATTCCCCGGCTACTTTGACACCGCTGTTTGCATCTCCTCAAGGATGATCTCATCCGTCCACACATCCGAAAGCCAAAAAACTACCAGCATCGGCAGCCAGCAGTATGTGGCTGCTCCACCTGTACTTCTAACAGTATCCTGCAGATTAAGGGCGTCCTTCTCTGCCTGGGAAATATGCTGCAAATCCATTGGCGCTGCTCCCATCAAACCGCAGATAATCTGCGTGGCCGCTATCACCACAGCCAGAATACCCATTAAGATACATATCAGTATTTGCGTTACAAATAACACTCTCTTAAAAATGCCCACGGTCATGTGGCTCATCCCCTTTTTGAGATTTATTCCCAGCCGATCTTATTTCTTCACAGTAACCTTCTTCGCCTTTGAGAACGAACCGTAAACTTTTTCGTTACCATTTTTAACGAAGGCACAGACTCTGATATAATACCTGATCCCCGGTTTCAGGCCCTTAAGTGTGATCGTTTTTCCGGGTTTATTGATCCGGATAGTCTCACCTGCCTTAAAGTTTTTCTTCGTCGAAACCTGAACCGCATAGCCATCAATACCAGCAGTTTTTTTATTCAAATTGATCTTCACAATTCTTTTCTTCGTAGACTTCACGGACTTAATCTTTACAGATTTCACCTTCACCTTAGGAGTCTTCTTAGCAGTTGGAATATGAGTGGCTTGATCATTGGCTTGATCATTGGTATGATCAGCAGTCGGGACAGCGACCGTCCCCGTAGATGGATCATTCGTCACAACTGGCTCGTTATTGCTATTTGATGCATCATCCGTAGCCGCGTTCGCAGGCGGATCAACCGGAGTATCTGTATTTTGCGTATATTCCGTTACATCAGGAGTATTATCAGGCTGGCCCGTTGTAGGAACAACCAAACCGGTATCAACCATTCCGGAATAATATTTACACTCAGAAGTGAATATAATGCGGTAATATCCGTTATCCGTATTGACGGTATAATCCCTTCCTTCTGTTAATGAGATGGTGTCTACGCCAGTGATATTGTTTAAGTGATTATACTCAACCATATTGCCATATACAGAAATATTCTGGTTTTCATTTATATAATAATCTACAGGCAGTATGGACAAATAACCGGCCTCTTCGCCGCATACGGAACAATTCTTCTTCGTTATGCCTTCACTACCATTATGCGATTTGGTAATTGTATCACTATATGGCTTATGATTGATTTTCTCCACTGATACCACAACAGGCACTTGGAAATTGGTGCCGCCGTCGAACCAGCTTACTTTGGTGGAAACAGAAGAATCCTTACCGTTATACAAAAGTTTGATCACACCTTTTTCAATGGTGCCATTCGATACCGCAAGTTTATCAGTCACATCATATCCTTCTTTTGTCGTAGCGGTTACCGGTACCTCAATATGGGTCTCATTATTGGAGCATGTTGTATATGTTACAGATAAAGTTTCCCATTGCATATTGGAATCATTTGTATTGTTTGCGCTTACCGTAAATCCTTTTGATCCAACACGCATAGGTACCGTAATGGATCCGGTATAGTCATCTTCCATGCAGGTTACCGTGATGTTTGCCTCACCATAAGAAACAGGAGTGAAATTCCCCTCTTGATCTACGGTGATAATGGATTCATCATCTGATTTGTATGTGAAGACAGGATTACTGATGTCTTTTGTTGAAACAGTAATCTTTCCGCCCTCTGTAACATGATATCTGTTGTTAAGGCGACTGGAATTCGTAACCCCGTCTAACTTGATCGTAGGGTCAGCCACATGGATTTGTACATTAATACTCTTAATGTATCGAGTGCTTGTATCATCATCGTAAATACTGGGAAGATACAAACGGATAGGAATCGTGAAAGTTCCGCCCTTTTTGGGTGTTATTTTATACTCTGTGTCCGATATTTTTTCACAATCCATATTATAACCATCAAAACTGATCGTTTTCGGACTTTTCCTTTTCGGATCATTACCATTGATCAGTAAGGTGGCATGCTGCCCACCCACTCTATTTACTTCCAGTGTGATCGGTTTTCCGACACGGGTGTAAAACTCAGTCTGATTTACAGTCAGATCAGTCGGCAGATAACCAAGCTCATGTACATCAACTACTTTTGCGCAGGTAGTTTTGATAGAAGCATCATAGTAAGAGATCCAGAAAAATCCGCTTCCGGTTCCTTTACTTGAGCTTCCATTCGTTCCGTAACTGTTTTTGCATAACCATGCACCATTTCCGGGAGGGGTTGTACCAAATTTCTTTTTATCAAAATTATCATCCCAGCCAATGACTTCCACACCGTGATTTACCGCATACTTTGTACTTCCATCGTCCGGTACATAGAATACTAAGTCCTCATTTCTATTGTTATAGTTAGAATAACCGATCGTACCATCTCCCTGATAGGAATAAAACGGTGTAAATACGCCGCCAAATTGTTTAATTAGCGCTTTTACCTGATCCGGGTTTTTATAAGATACCTCATAAGCATTGGTTCCTTCAAAATCAGGGTTTTTTAACACTTCATCAGGTAAACTGTAGGAGTTTTCAGATCCTGATTGTATACCGGAATAGGGCGCTTTTGATTCATATACGGGATTATTTCCCCAATATTCAAAATTATTACCATACATTAAAAAGGCATAAAAAGTTGAGCCGCTGTATTTTCTCAAATATGTCTGATAGATTAAATGGGCCTCTGATAAATCTATGGAATTATTCGTCACTTTATTAGAGATCAAAGCGCTTTCCATGGCAGCTATGGTAGCAAACGCCCAACAGGTACCATATCTGCCCTGGTTTTTTACACTTGTTACTCGGCCATGTTCTCTCGAATCATATCTGCTTTCAAAAGAAGAGTCTGCCGCATAATCAAAATAGTCCGTATCATAAAAATAACATTTCAGATTCTCATTTTGGGTATAGGAATCTGGGTCATCTTCCTTTACATGAATATCCTGATTCGGATGTCTGCGTAAATAGTCCGGCCAGGAAATCCTGGCCAGTTCCTCATCGGACAATTCAGAAAAGGGATCATCTTCTGCGGATTCAATGGAATCAGATCCGTCTGCGCCGTCCTGCGCGTATGCAGTAGCAGTGAAAAATGTAAGAATAATAGATACACTTAACAGAATTGTAAAAAGTCTTTTTTTCATATTGTTCTCCCCATTGAATGATATCGTTTTTTCCTTTACATTTTTATTGTATCATCCAGAACCCCCGGAGAAAGGTACGAAAAAATTTTTTTTATTTTTTTCTCAACTTTTTTATCCTCGTATTGAACCCCTTCCTGTTATTCCCAGCCTTTGCATACATCATATTTCTATTATATCTGTCAATTGAAAATCGAACACATCCAGATTTTCTTTCAATCTCTCAACCGAAGAAGCCTTACAGCAATGCCTGAATGCACGCTTCAACCTTGTCCATATCAGCAGTCGGTTCAAAACGAGCAACAACATTTCCCTCGCGGTCTACCACAAATTTCGTGAAGTTCCACTTGATATCAGGAGTAGATGCCCAATTCGGATCAGCCGCATTGAACATATTTTCAAGAATCGCTTTTAACTCATGCTCATCAAAACCTTCAAAGCCCTTCTGCTCTTTCAGATAGGTATAAAGCGGCAGCTCATTTTCCCCATTGACATCAGACTTTTTCATCTGGGGGAAAGTTGTATTATAATGCAACGTGCAGAACTCATGGATCTCGTCATCACTTCCCGGTGCCTGCGCGCCAAACTGATTGCAGGGAATGTCGAGTATCTCTAATCCTTTGTCATGATAATCCTCGTACAGTTTCTCAATGGGTGCATATTGCGGTGTGAACCCGCACCCCGTAGCTGTATTGACAATAAGGATCACTTTTCCCTTATATTCCGAAAGACTCAATTTCTCACCCTTTCCGGTAACAACTTCATAATCGTAGATCATACTTATTTCCTCCTTTTGTCAATTGATCGGTTATCTTTTATGCTATTATATTGCATACAATCATTTATGTCAAGAAAAATTTTCTTAATCTGCCTTCGTGTATTCCTGTACCGGTTTTATCTCATACAGATCCGCTCCGATCGCCTCCGATAGTTTCCTTGCAACTTTTGCCGTCACACCGCTTGCACTAAAATACGCAACTAATACCTTTCCCATCTGTTTTTCCCCCTTACTGTGTTATTAT
>JAFZNL010000292.1 GCA_017550925.1 Lachnospiraceae bacterium
AAAAGCTCACGGCGCCATCTCCGATATAGGCATAACCTGCTTTATTCAACGCTTTTTCAGTTTTCGGATCGAGATAATCTTCCTCTTCATCCTCCTCTTCATCATAATCTTCATCGTCATATTCGTCATATCCCACATAACCGCCTTCACTGTAGCCGCTGTTTCCGTTATTTCCGTCATTATAACCGGTATCCGTATTTCCATTACCATTCTGACCGGACGGCAGCATATCTATAGTCTCATCTTTCCATGTCCAGCAGTTCGTGCAGGTATAGCGCTTTATACCGGTACTATATTCTGTAGGGTACTCGAATATGTATCCTTCGTCCCAGTGATGACCCGTTGCTTTGACTGCCTTACCGGTCTCCAGCAGTTCACCACAGATCCCGCAATAGATATCGCCACTGTAACCATCCGCTTCGCAGTATGCATCACAGGCATTCTGAGTCCAGTTAAATTCCTTCGGATGGAGGCATTTCCATTTCGCAAAGAGAGAAATACTCTTCGTAACCGGTGTATTGAAATCATAAGGATCTGTATCATTGTAATCCGAATACCAGCCATCAAAAGTATAATAGTCCTGCGTCGGCACCTCGGGTACATCAACCTTCTCCCCGTCCTTAACATACTGGGAACTGATCATGCCGCCATTTGCATAGAAATTCACCCAGAATTTTTGCTTTTCATTGATATACAAATAGTTGCCTGTGAAAGAAAAGGAATAATCCGATGTCCGGAATCCTTCACCGTCTGCAAGTTCCAGCGTGCCGACCAGGATCTGATAGTATCCGGGCTCCTCCCCTGCTGTTCTTTCAAGGTTTCCGGTAAAGCAAGGGGTTTCCCCCAAGACAGCGTTGCTTATCTGATAGGTTAACTGTGGATCCTCTTCTCCTTCTGTCTTGCTGACCGAATCAGCCCTGACGGTTAGCGTGCGCTTACCGATGGAAAAAGCAGCGCTTGCCTCTCCCGTGTAGTTCCCTTTTCCGGTAACCACAACCGTAGGTGCCTGCTCTCCATCCGCCGCCGATCCCGCATGGATATTGTTTTTGTAAGATAACGTATAATCATTTGTTGTCAGGTTTTTGCCACCGAGTTTGACACTGACATAACTGCCTGCAGGTTCCTTTTTTGCGCCATCATATTTATAGGATAAACTGCTCGAAGTCGTCACGATCGCGCCGGACAGATCTGCGGGTTTAATGATGAGATCAAAATTCACGCTGCCCTTAAAGTTTCCTTTGCCGATGATCTGACACCGGTATGTCCCTGCGTCTGTATGTGTCGTGGGATAAGTAACGCTGTAATCACTCTCTGTCAGGGACAGCGTTCCACAGGCTACCGATGTGATATCCGCCAGCTTACCGCTGCCGTCATAAACCGGATCATCCCCCGTCACAATAACAGTATTTTGCTGGTTCAACAGTTTTTGGGCAATGGTAAATTCCCATGTATCCTCTGTCAGCATGTCAGCAGCAAAATACCGCTCCGTTTCCGATGAGGATACATACACATGGTAAGTTCCTGCATTCACGGGAACCGCTAAGGACGGGCTTCCCCCATCTGTCTCGTTACCGGATGCGTCTTTTACTTTCTGATAATAAACTGTGATGTTTCCATCATATCCGGAGGGACCGGCTGCCGAAACAGCATGCTGCGCTCCATCGTATTCACCTTCCGCCAAGGCTGTATTCACAGAAAAATCAGCGGACGAAAGCGTCTCAAGAGTGGTTCCTGATGTAGATATATAAACCGGGAGTGAACCGGAGTTTTCGTTCGTCACACCTGCAACCCTGCGGTAGATCTTGTAATACTTACCTCCCAGTTCGCTGACCGACTTTGTAATACTGTTCTGGCTTGCATTATCCGTGGTAAAGACCGTACTATATGTGCCATCTTTCGTTTTGCTGCTCCGAAGCTCATATCCCTGCGCCATCGAAGGTTTTGTCCAACTGATGGTCGTTTTCGGCGCAGAAGGGTCTGACTTGTCAAGCGCAACGCTGATCCTGGGCACCTCGATCGTCTGTGCGCCGATGCAGTAATCTCCGGAATAACTTCCATTTACATCGGAGGCCTTCTGCCATCCGGAATCCCCGTAGTAAGAGAAATAACTCAGGCCATAACTGTTATATCCTGTATTAACACTGATAGCGTTATTGGCACTTCCCAAAACGGAGCCATAGTCGTATTCATAATCCACTGACCTTTTCCCGCCATCCAGGGTAACAACAATGGAAAATGTCTCGCCGGGTTCCATCAAAACTCCCTCTTCCAGCGGTATCGTATAGATACCATTCAGTGGAAGCAGCGTTTCCTGGGAATACACTTTTGTACCTGAAATCGGACTATCTGTATTTTCAAGGTTTTTGTATATATCAATCTGACAGGTAATATCACCTGCCGGGCCTCCGGTACTTTTCATCACTTGTAATGATACCGCTTCCAGCATTTGCGGATTATCATTGACTCCTCCGGGGATGGTAAATGCATTTGCTGCTTTCCGGTTGCCGCTTTCACTGTAAGAAGTTGCATATGAGCTGTGTATATAACCATCATAATAATAATTATGATCCAGATGATCCCTGTTTTCCTGTAACGTGAAAACGTAAGCCGTTTCCATGATCGATTTGTCCTCATAGGATAACCAAAAATAGGAATACATCGAAAAATCAGTCGATCCCTTATCCCAGCTGTTTCTGATCAGCCATGCTCCGTTCGAGGATGGACGTCCGTAATCACTATTTAATTCTATAAACTTCGAAGCAGGGTAGGAATCATCCCAACCGACGATTGTCACGGCATGATTTGTGCCGAGATTTACCGGACAATAATAGGAGTTATTTGTTGAATCATATAAAGCCTCCAGAAAATATAAAGAGGTACCGACACCACCATACTCCCTGATATAACGTTTCACCAGATCCGGATTTTCGTTGATATTGATCATGTACATATTTTTCATCCGGTAATCTTCATAGAATTCCACAGTTGGGTTCCACTGTACAGTGGGAACCACTGTCGTTGCAGTTATTGCAGATGTTGGATAAGGCACCTTCGACTCCGTTGCTGCCCCTTTCCACTTTGCCAGTGTTATTCCTGCAAGGCCGAGATTGCCGCCGCGATGCAGATAATAATTCTCCTTCTGGCCGATGGTCAATACGTTAGAAGCGGTGATCCCCAGATCTTTTTTATCATTATCGGTGATCAGTGTCTGATCAAATGCATAGGTATCCCCGGTATCAGAAAGGGAAACAGTCTGGCCCGAGCCGCTGTCAAAGGTATATCTTGCCAGATGACGCTCACTTAAATCGATGGTTTTTACATCGCCACCCTGCTGTTTTGCCTGATACAGCTCCAATAATGCGCAGGTGGAATGCGCCCAGCAGGATCCGAAGGGACTCTGGCTCCTTGTAGGCATCAGGCTATTGGCAAAATAGCTTTTCAGATTTGTTGTATTTGTATATGCGTAGGGATAAGCCGAAGGCAGTGCATCTGAAAATGCGGTTTCCGCGCTGAGGTCCTCCTCATCTGCGCCTTCTGCTTTGATGGGTGTCTCAACTTTCCTTTCCACATCCGCCGGTGTCAGCTCATCATCCGCCTCATGCGCATCTTCATCCCAGGACATGGGGATATAACCGCATGGACACTCAGTGCTGTTTCCGGAATCACCCGACTGTCCTAAGATCAGGTTTGTCAGGTCAGACATTGTGACCGGCTGGTCGCTCCCTGCCGGGGCAGCCGTTGCCGTAGATACCAAAGCCGGTAAAAATGCAACGCTTAAGGCAGCCGCTGCTAACAGCGATATTACCCTTCCTTTGATTTTTTCTGATATATGATGTGATGTGTAACAAAGCTTTTTCCCCATTCCCCTACCCCCGAAATTTATCAGTAGTTTCCCGGTTTTGCATTTTCATATCGGATTTTCGCAAACTATCAAAAACACCAATAGTTGTTTCAATTGTATCACACAAAAAAAGCATCTGCCAACAAATACAATAAAAAACCACCCGTTTTCCGTATCGGAAACGGGTGGTCCTTCGCTATGCTTACTATTCGATCCTATCCTCTATATTCTTTGGCTTATTCAATACCCTCTGTTTTGATGATGAACTTCACATTCCCTTTCTTGCCATCTGCTATACCGGAGAAACTGTCATAGGACTGTCCTGCTTCCTTGATGGCACTGACACGGTCAAGCAGGGTTTTCACATCACCGTCGAACAGGTCTGTTATTTTCTCAATGCCTTTTTCATCCAAAGCGGAAATTGCAGTGTAAAGCGTGTCGGTTCCGTTCTTCAGTTCCCCGATCCCGTCTGCGAACTGATCACCGGCGTTTACGATCTGTGCGCTGCCGTCTGTCAGTTTTTTGGAATTGGATGCTAAAAGGGCTGTACCCTGTTTCAGTTTGCCTGCTCCTTCATCCAGCTTTGTTACGCCATCAGCCAGCTGATTGCCTGATTTTTCGAGCTTCTGCAATCCGCCGTCAAGCTGACCGAGACCTTTGGCAAGCTGCTTTGTGCCGGCAAACAGCCCCATCACTTTCTTTCCATTTTCATCAGTGTATCCGTTGATGCCGCGGCTCAGGCCGTCAGCACCCTGCGCTAACTTTTTCGAGCCTGCGCTCAGCAGGGAAACGCCGCTCTTTAATTCATTCATTTTTTCACCAACTGCCGAAAGTGTCGCATCCGATGCGGTCTGTGCCGCAACTGTTGCTGCCGTTCCTGCCGCATACTGGGCCGCTGCCTGGCCTGCTGCGCCTGCTGCATACCGGGCCGCTGCCTGGCCTGCCGCCCCTGCTGCATACTGGGCCGCTGCCTGGCCTGCCGCCCCTGCTGCATACTGGGCCGCTGCCGATCCCGCCTGCGTTGCTGCATACTGAGCTGCTGCCTGGCCTGCCGCATCTGCCGCATAAGCAGCCACACTGCCCGCTACCGCGCCGGCTGTGTACTGCGCTGCCGCACCTGCTGCCAGTTTTGCCCCGGTTTGGGCGCCTGCATTTCCGGCTGCCTGCGCTGCCAGCTGAGCTGCTGACCCGGCGCTTTCCGAAGCTGCAGTTGTTGCTGCCGCTGCAAGCTGCTGCGTGATCGCACCGGATAATGCTGCAATCTGTACATCATTCATGGATACGCTCGCCTCTGTCAGTGCCTGGACAATAGCCGCTGTTGCTGCCGCCGCCTGGGAGCTGACAGCATCCGATACTGCGCTGCTGACAGCACCGGAGTAATCCACGCTGCCGACTGCCTTGAAGACGCCGTCTTCCACGAGCATGGCGTCGGCGTGCAT